>JAYVNZ010000223.1:0-5942 GCA_043758185.1 Gemmatimonadaceae bacterium
TCGGAACTCGCGTCGCTCGATTCGGCAGCGGCTGTCGATGACACCACGCTGCTCCTCACCTTCGCCACGCCGCAACCGCGCCTGCCGGCATTCGTCGCCGAATTGCCGCTGGTTCCCGCGCACCTGTTGTCGCATCTGGCGCGAAAGGATCTTCGCACAGCTCCATACAACGACGCCCCCGTCGGCAATGGCCCGTTCCGATTCGTGTCGCGCGAGCGCGGCGCGCGCTGGACCTTCGCGCGCAACGACGCCTTTCCGCGTTCGCTCGGCGGGCCTGCGGCGCTGGCTGGGTTCGTCATTGCCGTGGTGGACGAAGCCACCACCAAGTTTGCGGGGCTGGCCAGTGGTGAGCTCGACGTTGCCGGCATCTCGCCTACCATGGCGAATCTCGTGGCGCGAGACCGGACGCTGCAGCTCGTCACCTATCCGGTGCTCTTCGGAACCGTGTTGTGCTTCAACACCACCCGGCCGCCATTCGACGACGCACGCGTACGGCGGGCAATTGCGCTTTCACTCCAGCGCAAGCGCATTGTGAGCATCGCGCTGGCTGGCTTCGGTGCTCCCGCGTCCTCGCCCATTCCGCCGGACAGCCCCCTGGCGTGGTCGCCCGCAGTGACGCACGACACCGCACGGGCGGACCAATTGCTCGATGCGGCTGGGTGGACGCGCGGCGTGGATGGATGGCGCGCACGGGCAGGTCGGCGCTTCGCCGTGGAGTTGATCACGGTGGGCACTGGCGACAACGTTGCGGAGCAACTCATCCAGGCCGACCTGGCGGAGATGGGGATTGCGCTCACGGTGCGGCAAATCGAGATGGGCGCATTCCTCACCGCCGCACGCGCCGGCCGAAAGACCTTCGACCTGCTGATCACGGGAGTGCCGGGCGACCCGTCCTTCTCCTATGTCAATGCGATGTTCCAGGGCGAGCAGCGCGGCGGTGCACTGGATTACACGGGTTACCACGCGGCGTCACTCGATACGCTGTTGTCTCGCGCTGCCGCAGCGCCGGATGGCCAGCAGCGCGTAGAAGCATGGCGCGACGTGCAGGTGGCGCTCGATTCCCTGGCGCCTGCCACGTGGCTGTACCACGCGCGCGGCGTGCAGGGGATGTCCGCGCGGGTGCACGCGGTGCGCATGGACATGCGCGGTGAGCTGGTCACGGTGCACGACTGGCGGCTATCGGCACCGGGCAGGCGCGAGTGAGCGTGCTCGTGACGGCCGTTGCGCTCAAGGCGCGACGCGACGTGATACGGGGTGATCTCGCCGGCCTTGCGGCTGGCCTGCGCCGTGAGCTCGCTCCGCTGCTCGCCAGCGTGCCCGAGGTGCCGCGCGACAAGGCGCTGCTGAGCAGGGCAGGTGGCCGGTGCGCGTTCGACGGCGCGCTCCTGGCCTTCGATCCGCACGACCCCAGGCATGTCTGCCCGCAGTGTGGCCGCGAGGCGAGAGGCGTGGAGCATGACCGCTTCCGCCTGTACTGGTACCAGATGTGGTTGGCAGAGCGCGTGCTCCATGCCGCGCTGATCGGCGTGCTGGCCGACGATGCGCCATGCCGCGCCCTTGCGGCAACGCTCCTCGATGCGTTCGCCGAGCAGTATCTGCACTACCCGAATGTCGACAATGTGCTTGGTCCCTCGCGCCCGTTCTTCAGTACGTATCTGGAATCGGTGTGGCTGCTCCAGCTCGTCATCGCACTCGATATCCTGGAGACAGGTGCACCGTCTCCAACCATCGCCGCGCTGGGCGGCCGCGTGCGCGACCGCATTGTTGCGCCCAGTATCGACCTCATCGCGTCGTTCGATGAGGGCATGTCCAACCGGCAGGTGTGGAACAACGCGGCGCTCATGGCCGCCGGCCGCCTCACGGGTCAGGAGAACCTCGTTGCGCGCGCGATCCATGGCGCCAGCGGACTGCATGCGCACCTGTCCACTGCGATGCTCTCGGACGGCACGTGGTACGAAGGCGAGAACTATCACCTGTTCGCGCACCGCGGCATGTGGTATGGCGAACGCATCGCAGCCATGGCTGGCCACCAGCTTCCTGATCTCCTCGCGCACCGATACTCCGAGGGGTTCGCGTCGCCGTTCCGCACCTTGCTGCCCGACCTCACCTGTCCCTCGAGGCGCGACTCGCAATACGCGGTCAGCGTGCGCCAGTTGCGTTTCGCCGAGTCCTGTGAGCTGGGCATTGCGAACCAGGTGGACGAGCGCCTCGCGAGCATGCTTGCGCGGCTGTATGACCCGTCATGGCCGCGAGGCGAGACGGGTCGGTCCACGACGTCCGCCGACATCGAACGCAACCAGCCACCGACTGGCCTCACGCGCGCCGACCTGTCGTGGCGCACGCTGCTGTGCGGCGTACCCCAGCTTCCGCCACTGCTGGAGAAGCCGCTCGGCTCCGACCTCCTTCCCGCGCAGGGGCTCGGCATCATTCGGCGCGATGACGACGCGCTGTATGTCTCGCTCGACTACGGCCACCCGGGCGGCGGGCACGGGCATCCCGACCGCCTCAACCTCACGCTCGTCGATCGCACGCATCGCTGGTTCGAGGATCCGGGCACTGGATCGTACGTCGATCCGTCGCTCCACTGGTATCGCAGCACACTCGCGCACAATGCACCGATGGTGGACGGGCGTTCGCAGCCGGCCGTGCGTGGCGCGTTGCTCGCATTCCAGGATCACGGGCGGGTTGGCTGGGTGAGCGCCCACGCGGAGCTCGCGCCGGGTCTCATGGTACGCCGATCTGTGGTGGTACTGGACGATTACCTCGTGGACGAGCTGTCGTGGACCGGCGTGGACAACCACGAAATCACGCTGCCCATGCATGGCGTGCAGGTCGTGGATGATCGCACCTTCCGCGCAGAGGCCATGTCGGGTGAGAGCGGCGAGGCCGGCGGCTACGATTTTCTGCTGCGCGCACAGCGGATAAATGGCGCCGCCGATGGCGCGCGCCTCCGCGGCGATACGCACGAGAACGCGTCGCTGGTGGGATGGATCGTGACCGGGATGCACGCCGAACTCTGGACGGCGAAAGCACCAGCCGCTCCGGGACGCGCCGGACCTGTTCCCCTCGTGCTCGTACGAGAGCGCGCGCACTCGGGACGTCTTCTCTCGGTGTGGAGTTGGGGCGACGCAGTCGACGTCGTGCATCGTGCCGGCGAGGGCATTGTCGTGGCACGTCGCGACGGATCACGACACACGCACGCACGCACTGGCGACGGATGGAGCGTTGCGGGATTGGCGGCCGGGAGGCCAGCGGTCGTGTTTCGCGACGCTCTTCCGCAGGCGCACAACGCCGAGCATGACGCCGTGCTGTCCACGGCGCCCACACTGCTCCCGCCGCACGACGACGAGCTCCATCCACTGCCCGCTTATTTTCACCTGGGTGAGGCGAACTACCGCCGGTCCGAGCCGACGTGGACGGAAGCCGAAGCGCCCACCGCCACGGTTGGCGTGACCCGGTCGGCACCGGACGCGGTGACCGTGGACATCGACGTGCACACATCGGCGCGACTGTTCGTCCCATTCGGCACAGTCAACGCGCTCGACAACGAACCCGCTTCCGTGAACGGCGACAGCGTCCAGCTCTTCGCCATCGTTGGCGCGCGGCGCGCGGGCCTGCTGCTCGTGCCCGCGGGTGACGGCGTGTCGGCGCGCGCGGTCGACGGATGGAGCAACGACCTCGCCGTGCGCACCACGTGGCGTCCCACGGCATCGGGATATACCCTCGTCGCCGAATTCGTCCTGCCACCGGGTGCCAGCGAACTGTGCCTCGAGGTGATCGTCAACGAAACGGTCGCCGGGCGACAGCGACGGCGCGGACAACTGGTGCTCAGCGGCGCGGCCGGAGAATTTGTCTATCTTCGTGGGGACCGCTGCGACCCCTCGCGGCTGCTCCGCTTCTCGCTTTCCGCATGACAGACTCCAGACTCGCACAGCTGTCCGTCGTCCTCTTCGAGGCACAGAATCCCGTGAACATCGCCGCCACCGTGCGCGCGATGAAGAACATGGGCGTCTCGTCGCTGCGTCTCGTGCGCCCGTGCCTGTACGATCCCGTACGCCTGGAAGGCATCGCGCACGATACGTGGGACATCATCAACGGCATCCAGCACTTCGACGACTTCGATGCCGCGGTAGCCGACTGCGTCCGCCTCGTGGGGTACACGGCCAGGCGCCGCGCGGCCAAGTGGCAAATCATGAATCCCAAGGAGGCCGCAGAAGATGCGCTCGGCTACGTAGAGTCCGGCCGCGTGGGCATCGTGTTCGGGCGCGAGGATCACGGCCTTCCCAATGATATCCTCGATCGCTTGCACGCCGTCGTGACCATTCCCACCACGGATCACGCGTCACTCAACCTGGCGCAGGCCGTCCTCATCGCACTGTACGAGCTGCACCTCGCGTCGGGCGACGCCACCCGCGTACTGCCTGGTCCGCGCAAGGATGCCCCCACTCCTACCACCGACTTGTTCGAGCGCTATTTCGCGGAATTGCACAACGCGCTCGACGCCATCCAGTTCTTCAAGACCCGGTATCCCGAGCACATCATGCGCTCGTTGCGCGCCATCACCTTTCGCGCCGCACCCGACGAACGGGAGCTGGCGCTGCTGCGCGCCATGTCCCTCGAAATCGTGCGCTTCCTCGAGCGCACGGGCCGAGTCGAGCGCACGCTCCCCGAGGACGTCTCACCTCGGCCGCCCCGGCACATCACTGGCCGTGACACCAGCGGGCATTGACGCCGCGTCACGCCGCGCTCTCTTTCCCGCCCATGCCCCTCAAGCGATTCTTCGGCCTCGGCCGCGATGATGCATCCCGGCAGCCGGTAGACGAACCGCCGGTACCGCCCGACGACGACAGTCAGGACGATGCCGATGGCGTTCCCGAGGAGGCCACCGCACCCACGTGGCTCCAGCGGGCAAACGCCGTCATGCCCACCGGGGCCTCCACCGGCAGCAAGCGCGTGGAGGTGCTGTATGGCGAGCAGGGCACCGAGCTGCCGTCGCACTTTGCGACGGCAACAGGCGCGTTGATCACGGACGTGAACGGCTTCGAGTACCTCGACTGCAATATGGCGCTCGGGGCCGTGTCGCTCGGCTACGCGGAGCCGCGCGTCACGCGCGCCGTCATCGCGGCGGCCACGCGCGGCAACGTGTCCGCGCTCTCGGACCACCGGGAGGTGGAGCTCGCCGAGCGCCTCTGCGGCATCATTCCCTGTGCGGAACGCGTGCAATTTCTCAAGACCGGCGCGGAAGCGGTGGCGGCGGCAGTGCGACTCGCACGCGCCGTCACCGGTCGCGATCGCGTCATTGCGTGTGGCTACTTCGGCTGGCACGACTGGTGTTCACACGCGCCTGGTGTTCCGGAGGCTGTCCGCGACCTTGTGACCTGGGTGCCGTTCGACGACGTGACCGCACTCGAGGCAGCGGTGACTGCCGGGGGGTCAGGGCTCGCGGCAATCGTGCTCGAGCCGGTGGTGGAGCGTGCACCGTCGGTGCAATGGCTCAGCCGGGCGCGGACGCTGTGCGATACCGCCGGCGCCGTGCTCGTGTTCGATGAGATGAAGACCGGATTTCGCGTGGCACCTGGCGGCTACCAGGAGGTCTGCGGCGTGACGCCAGATCTCGCGACATTCGGCAAGGCGCTGGCCAACGGGTATCCACTGGCCGTGATCGCCGGCACGGAAGTCATCATGAGCGCCGCGCGCGAGACATGGATCTCGTCGACGCTCGCGGGTGAGTCTGTGTCGCTCGCGGCGGCCCTCGCCGTGCTCGACTGGCATGAGGAGGCCGACATCTGCGCCACGCTCGCGGACACCGGGCGAGAGATGCGCGCGGCGGTCGACCGCGCCATCGCAGCCAGCGGCATCGCGGGCGTGGAGACGCACGGCATCGATCCCATGTGGCTGATGAAATGGTCCGATCCCCACCGCGAGAACCGGTTCGTTGCGCA
>JAYVNZ010000224.1:0-4971 GCA_043758185.1 Gemmatimonadaceae bacterium
GCGAGGCCCACGCGCTGTTGTGGACCGCCGGATCCAGACGCACGATAAAAGCTCCATCTCGGATCCGTCCCGAGGTTCCCATAGGACCGGAAGCTGCCGTCGGCCAGCCACCAGTCGCGCCCACTAACCCTCGATGTGAACTCACCGGACCGCGTGAGGCCGCCGGACGTATCTGCGACAAAGACCGGGACGTGGAAGTTCCAGTCGGCCCGGTATGTGGAAGCGTAATCGAGCGGCTGGAGGCGGAACGCCGCAGCGGGTCGTACGCTCGAGGAGAATGCCCGTCTGATCCCGCCCAGGCTGTCCGGGATCACCGTGCGCTTCTTCTCGGCGAGTGTCGAATCCAGGAATACGAGCGCGTGATCGAGGAGAATGCCCGGCCCGGCAGAGGTGACGAAAAGTCCGAGGATCCGTTCCGTCCGTGGGGCGCCCGCCACCTCCCGGCCCGTGGCCAGATCGTACGACAGCAGGCGCGAGCCGCCAGCGCCCTCGCCCGATGCGACGGTCACTCGACGACTGTCGGCGCTGTGCACGACGTCCACGAGGGCCGCGATGGGTGGTGTGATCGCGCGGGCGTCCCCTCCGGCGAACGGCATGGCGAGCAACTGCACGCTCCGGCCGTTACCCGCCGCGACCTGAACGCCGTATATGATTGTCGTGCCGTCCGGTGTGATGCTGGCCCGCACGAGCGCAGGATCCGTCAACGCACGGCGCCCAATGCGATAGGGCCGTTCAGCACTCGCGCTCTCGAACGTGGAGAGCGACGTCTCGCCGCCGTGCGACTCGTCGAACGCCAATGCCCCGTCGTCGGAGGTGCTCAACGCTGGCCGCGTGGACCCGGCCCCGAGCATGATGGTGTCCGGGGCGCCGAGCGCCCCGGTGCGCGGGTCCACGGCGATGCGCTCCAGCCCCCCCTGCCCATTTGCGGCCATTGGTCGGAGCAGTGTGCTGCCAGACCACATTCCTCTGGCGGTGTTTTGGGCGGTCTTGCGCGTGGCGACGATGCGTCCCTCACGGTCATGAACCGTCAGCACGCTGGCCGCCTGCCCCGCGAGGTCCCACGTTGCCGCAATCCAGCGTCGGTCCGGCGAGCGCACAACCTGGAAAATGAAGATCGCCCGATCCGGGACCGAGAGCGCTATGCTGTCGGTCGCCCGCGTCCACGGCGCCACGAACGAGCGCATCGTCACTGTCTTCGCGCCTCGCAGTATGTGCTCGCTAACGCTGATCACAGTGTCTCCGGTGGGGGTGAACGACGCCGCGTAGCCTATCGGCACCCGCGCCCCGCCCAGGTGTGACATCACGTATCTCTGCGGGGCTTCGGTGGCTCCGCCGTTGTTTACCCAAGCGACAACCCATGCACCGGTTGCACTCCACTGCTCTGCGCGGACGACGTCCAGTGTGTCCGACACCGGCTGTCGCGCACCGCTGCCCACGTCCTGCATGACGAGCCTCTGCTTGCACGGCAGCGTGTCCGCAACGCACGACTCCTCCGTGAAGACGACCGACTTCCCGTCGGGCGAGAGCACAGGATAGGATGCCCGGCCGCTCGTGGTGAGCTGCACGCGATCAAACGCGGCGAGTGGTGTGGCGCGCGAGCTGTTGCGCCGCGTGAGAGAAACCGCGCCCAGAGCGAGCATTGCGACAACTACCGCCGCCGCGGGGAGTATCCATTTTGGCCGGGCACGGCGTGTTGCGAGCGGCCCCACCTCCGCCGGGGTCATCCCCATGCTCGGCGTCGCGAGTGGCTCCAGCGCGGCGAGCAGGTCGGCGGCACTCTGGAAGCGATCGGCCGGCCGCTTCTCCAGACAGCGCATCACGGTCGCTTCGAGCGCCGCCGGGATGGCCGCGCGGTGCTTGCGCACAGGATCCGGCGCGGCCGTCACGTGCGCGGCGAGCACCTGCTGCGGCGTCGCCCCCGTGAAGGGCGGCTGGCCGGTGAGCATCTCGTACGCCATCGCGCCAATAGAATAGATGTCCGAGCGATGATCCACGTGCGGGTCCGCGACCGCCTGTTCGGGCGACATGTACGTGGGGGTGCCCACGGCGACGCCGAGTGTCGTGAGGCTGTTGCCACCCGTTGCCTCGGTGACCGCTTTCGCCACGCCAAAGTCGGTCACGAGGGCGTGGCGGCCGGAGAGCATGACGTTGTCGGGCTTGATGACACGGTGCACCACGCCGTGCGCGTGCGCGCCGGTGAGTGCGTCAACGATCTCGATCAGTAGCCGCACTGCCTCGTGGATGGGCAGCTCGCCTTCGCGGGCGAGCCGCTCGCGCAGCGACTCGCCCTTCACGTACGGCATGACGAAGAAGAGGCGCCCGCCCGCCTCACCGGAATCGAGCAGCGGCAGGATGTGCGGATGCTGGAGCTGGGCGGCGATCTTGATCTCACGGAGGAAGCGGGCGGCGCCAATGGAGGCAGAAAGATCCTCGCGCAGCACCTTGAGCGCGACCTCGCGTTCATGCTTGAGGTCGCGCGCGAGGTAGACCGTGGCCATGCCGCCGTGGCCGAGCTCGCGCTCGATGGCGTAGCGGTCGGCAAGGGCCTCCGTAAGAACGAGAATGTCCGTCGTCATCGTGTGTCCACTACCACGGCGCGCGCAGCTTCTTGAGCATCTCGTCGGCGCGCGTGTTCGTCTTGTCGAGCTCCAGCGACTTCTCGTAGCTTTGGATGGCGACCATCTTGTCGCCATGCGTCATGTATGCTTCGCCCAGGCTGTCCCACACGTTCGCCGATCGCGGATACATGATGGTGTTCATCATGAGGACTCCGATGGCATCCTCGACCCGCTTCGCATGGAGGAGCCGGTAGCCCCACGCGTTCACGGGCTGCTCGTCGATGCGGAACGTGGTATCCGTTGCGAGCAGCTCGCGCAGCAATGTCGGGGCCTGGGCGATTGGCATGTGTCGCTCTGCCAGTCTGTTGGCGAACTGGCCAACCGTGACCGGCGGCAGCGGTATCGCTGCCGTATGCTGCATCACCACCTCCGCAGCGGGAAAGCCGTTCTCGCCAGGTGTTCGGGCCAGCCATGCCTTTGCCGACGACGAACCCTTAAGGTAGCCGTCGAGGAACTGTCGCACATACGTGGCGATGCGCCCTGCGCCCGCGCTCTGCGTGAGCGTGTCGAACACGAAAACGGGGTTCGCGGCGGGATTGAGCCGGTTGTACCACTCTCCAAAGTTCTGGTGACCGATGGTCTCGAGCCGCACGAGGTATCCATCGGCGTACTTCACCGTGCCGAAATAGGCGAAGACCGAATCCGCGCCAAGGCTTGCGCGCATCTCCCGCGGCGGAGTGCGCCCTGAGAGGAACAGAGCCGGAGTCGCGAGCGGTGCGCCCTCCACGAAGGGCGCCTTCTCGAAGAGCCTATGGTAGTAGTACTGGATCGACCCATCGAGGGTGACGAGTGCCTTCACCTGCGGATTACGAAGCGCAACGAGCACGTCGGAGATGCCGCCCCAACTGAATCCCATCACCGCAATCTGGTCGAGGTCCGCTTCCGGAATCTGGCGTGCATAGGCGATGAGGAACTCCATGTCGCGCGCCTGCGTCTCGAAGCCGGCGATATTGTTCGTCTGCCCTCCCTGCGCGCCGATGGACGGTGTCGCGATGATGAGATAGCCATGACTCGCGAGGTACTCCATGAGGGTGGCATTCTCGAACGACTGCGCGTTGAAGCTCGGGCCGTAGATGACGACGGGGAACTTCCCCTTCGACGGTGCCGCGTCGCGCGTGGCTTGCATGGCCGAGCCGAGCTCACGGCGGATGCGCACCGTGTCCCTGCTTCCGCGCGCGAAGGCAAAACGTTCTGCATTCGTGCGCCGAGCCGCGGCCTCCTCCGGCGGAAACTCGCCCGGCCGCACGGCGAGAGCGGCATAATCATTCCAGCCCATCGGAGTGCCTCGGCCTGCGGCCGGATACCAGATGCTCGTCTGCATGGCGCGGGGGCGCACGCCCTGTTCAATCTTGCCATCGTCGTCGTAGCGCTCGCCCATGGAGCGCGAGTAATCGAACTGGTCGACGGTGCGGAACCCGACCGCATACGGTCCAGTAGGGACCGTGAATCGCAGCGGTGACTGCGCGATGGCCGCCGACGCTGCGACCGCGTAGATCACGAGCGAGGTACAGACGATGGTGAGGGAGCGCATGGTGGAAGAGTGCCGGTGAGCGTGAGGTGGTTTTTCGTGCCTGGTCGGATCAGCCGTCTGCGGGTAGACCTCGCCGTGTGGCGTCACCGCGCACCCCGGGCGAGAAAGAGCGTGGAGGCGTACACCGACGTGCTGTAGGCGTAGCGTCGCGGATCGTCAGCGAACGCCACTCCCGCGAGCCCCTTGACTGCCGTGCCTGCTGCCGGGGTGAGATCCAGAGCGTGCGAAGCACGTCCCGTCGCAACGTCGACGCGATCGACGACGAACGCGGCCAGTACCATGATCGATCGGCCGTCCGCGCTGAACTGCAACGGTTCCGCGCTCTTCAGGTGCGCAAGGAGCCCGGGAACCGCGCGGCCGGTGTCGCCAGGTCCGGAGTAGATCCGGTCACCGGCGAGGATGCTCCCCCCGTTGGGTGCAAGGAGCGCTCGACCGGGTGCGACCGACGGAGTCACGGTGATGCTGGTACCTCCGTCGATCGGAGTGCGGAAGCATCGGCGCGTTCCTGCTTTCTCGTCACCGCACACCACAATGCTCCTTCCATCAGGATACCACCCGGCGAACTGTGCATTGCGAAGTCCGTGGTAGCTCACGCTTCGCGTCGTGCCCGGGCCCGCCGGCAGCAGGAACAGTGAGGTATCAGTCGTCGGCGATTCCGCCGCGACCCACCGACCGTCGGGCGAGAAACCCACGGGCACGCCCTCACCGATCGACGTGAAGCGGCCGTCGGCGTGTCGCAACCGCACCGTGTAATTGATGCTGCTGCCAGCACCCTCGTCACTGAACGCAAGCTGACCTCCGTCGTGCGACAGCACGGGACGG
>JAYVNZ010000225.1:0-3921 GCA_043758185.1 Gemmatimonadaceae bacterium
CCGCAATCACGACCGCGATACCCACGAGCAGCCACTCCGTGCTGGCGGGGGTCTCGACCGCCACACCGTTCGTGATACGCAGCGTACTCGCCCCCACCACGGGGTCGAGCCACCGGTCAAGCGCGCCAACCGGCCCGATGGGCAGCAGTGCGGGCAGGTTGAACCAGCCGCCCAGCGCACTCAGGACGCCGAGGACAACAAGCGGACCCGTCATGCTCCACGGTGCCTCATGCAGGTGCTTGCGCTCCTGCTCGCCGGAGCGATTGGGGCCGTGAAAGGTGTAGAGCATCATGCGCGTCATGTACACGGCGGTCATGAAGGCCGCCGCGAGGCCGAGCACGTAGCACAGCATGAGGATGGCGCCACCCGGTATGCCGAACAGGCTGGCACTATCAAGCGTCGACCCCTCGTGATGCGAGTGCACGGCGCCGAGGATGGCGTCCTTGGAGAAGAAGCCCGCGAAGGGCGGAATGCCGCTGATGGCGAGCGTGGCGATCCACATCAATCCCCACGTGATGGGCATGAACTGCTTGAGCCCGCCCATGTTGCGCATGTCCTGCGCGTCATCGTGATTGCCGGTGTGATGATACGCGGCGTGCATCGCGTAGATCACCGACCCCGATCCCAGGAAGAGCAGCGCCTTGAAGAAGGCGTGGGTCATCAGGTGGAACACGCCAGCCGCATACGCGCCCGTCCCCACGCCCATGAACATGTAGCCCAGCTGGGATACCGTGGAGTAGGCGAGCACCTTCTTGATGTCCCACTGCTTGAGCCCGATCGTCGCCGCGAAGACCGCGGTGAGCGCGCCGATGAGCACCACCACGAGTCCCGCCGTGGGCGCCATGGCGAACAGCACGTTGCTGCGCGCAATCAGGTACACGCCCGCCGTGACCATCGTGGCGGCATGGATGAGCGCAGACACGGGTGTCGGTCCCGCCATCGCGTCGGGCAGCCAGACATACAGCGGGATCTGCGCGCTCTTGCCCGCGCAGCCCAGGAACAGGAACAGGCAGATGGCCGTGATCACCGCGCCGGCGAAGGGCAGCGTGGCCACTGCTGCATTCACGCCGACGAAATCCAGCTTGCCCACGTTGGCGAACAACATGAACATGGCCACAAGGAAGCCGAAGTCGCCGATGCGGTTGACGATGAACGCCTTCTTGCCGGCGTCCGCATTGGCCTTTTCGCTGAACCAGAATCCGATGAGCAGGTAGGAGCAGAGCCCAACCCCTTCCCAGCCCACGAACATGAGCGGGTAGCTGGAGCCGAGCACCAGCACCAGCATGAAGAAGACGAACAGGTTGAGGTAGGCGAAGTAGCGCGGATAGCCAGGATCGTCGACCATGTAGCCGACGCTGAAGATGTGGATCAGCGTGCCGACGCCGGTGATGATCATCACCATGAGCATCGAGAGCTGGTCGAGCTGGAAGGCCGCGTCGATCTGGAGGTCGCCCACGGGCATCCAGCTGAAATAGCGCTGGACGAAGGGCTCGTGAACGCCCGCGGCGCGCATGGCGAAGAAGATGGCCGTGGCCAGCAGGAACGACAGCAGCAGCACGCCCGGGCCGATGAGGCTCGTGAGCGACGCGAAGCGATGACGCGCTGCGGGATGATGGTCGTCGCCGTGTGCGCCGACACTGGCGTGGTCCCCCCCATGCGGATCGCCGTGGGCGAGGCCCGGATCCACAGGTCCGAAGTGGACGGCAGCCACGAGCGACAGGAGCCCGTTCAACACAAAGCCAAGCAATGGCAGCAGCGGCAGGAGCCACACGTAGCTCGCGACCGTGCCACTCAGGGGGTGTGCCCCCGCTTCCTGGAGCAGCATCATCCCTTGAGGAGATTGATGTTCGACAGATTGACCGTCTGGCGATGGCGGAACAGGGCGATGATGATCGCCAGTCCCACGGCGGCCTCCGCCGCCGCCACCGTCATGACGAAGAACACGAAGATCTGGCCAGCGACACCATAGACCTGCGCGAACGCGACGAAGGTGAGGTTCACCGCGTTGAGCATGAGCTCGACACACATGAAGATGATGATTGCATTGCGTCGCGTGAGCACGCCCACCACGCCAATGGTGAACAGCACCGCGCTGAAGAACAGCGACTCAGCGAGCATGGACCCGATCCTTCCGCTTGCCGAGGACCACGGCGCCCACCACGGCCGCCAGGAGCAGTACACTCGTCACTTCGAACGCCAGCAGGTACTCGTGGAACAACGGGCCGGCCAGCGGCGCGATGGCACCATCACGCGTCACCTGATTGGCAATGGTGTTCTCGGGCAGCACGAACGCATCGGGCAACTTCGCCTTGGTGAGCGCGAAGATCTCCGCGAGGAGCGCCAGGCCCACCCCGCCGCCCGCGAGCTTCCACCACAAGCCGCGCGCATCCGCCAGCTCCGATGCATGGCCCAGGTTCAGCAGCATGATCACGAACAGGAACACCACCATGATCGCCCCGGCATACACGAGCACCTGCATGGTCCCGATGAACTGTGCATCGAGCATCACGTACATCGCGGCCAGGCTGAACATCACGCTCACCAGCCACATCGCCGCCGCCACGGGGCTCCGACGCGTCACGAACGCCAGCGCCGACACGATGGCGACAAGCCCGAACAGGTAGAAATTGAAGACGTAGAAGAGCGGAAGCTCGTTGTGCGTCATCACTCCCCCTTGGGATCGGCTGGATCCCACATCTCGCACACGGGATGTGTCTGCGCCATCAGGCGCTCGAGGTCGTAGACAAATCCCTCGCGGCTGTACTCGGCGTTCTCGTAATGCCGGCCCACGTGAATGGCTTCCTCCGGACACACTTCCTGGCAGTATCCACAGAAGATGCACCGGAATTCATCGATCTCGAACACGAGCGGATAGCGATTGCCCTGCTCGTCCTCGCCCGGCACCAGCTTGATGCAGTTGGCGGGACAGACGGACGGGCACAACCCACACCCCACGCACTTGGCCTTGCCGTCCTCCGTGGTGAGCATGCGATGCGTGCCACGCCACCGCTTGGAGATGCTCTCCTTTTCTTCCGGATACTGCGTGGTCACCTTCTCCTCGAAGATGTGCCGCAGCGTGCGCTTCATCCCACCCAGGGTCGCGCGCACATAACTCACTTCCTCGGTCGGTCGGGACACGACCTTGACGCCGATAGCCATCAGTCTCCGGACTCGGGGACAAGGGGAGCACGATGCGGCGCGCTGACTGCACGCAGCTTGTCGAGATCACGGGTGTTGAGCCGCGAGAACGCCGGGCTGATGAGACGCCCGCGATCCACGATGTTGAACAGGATGACCACGGCCGCGAGGTTCAGGAGGATCAACCCCGTATGGAACGGAACCGAGCCGCGTGCAAAGCCGAGTGCGTCCAGCGTCACCACGGTTCCGGACACGGCCACAATGTAGCCCAGCGCCAATGGCAGCAGGAACTTCCAGCCGAGTGACATGAGCTGGTCATACCGGAAGCGCGGCAGCGTCCAGCGAATCCACATGAAGAAGAAGACGAAGAACAGCGTCTTCGTGGCAAAGGCACCGAGCGTGAGCAGCGTCTTGATGCCCGTGTGCGGCGCTACGTTGTCCCAGAGCGTGAACGGAATGTCCCAGCCGCCGAAGAACAGCGTGGCCATCAACGCGCTCGCCGTGAGCATGTTGCAGTACTCGGCGATGAAGAACAGCGAGAACTTCATCGCGCTGTATTCGGTGTGGTAGCCCGTGATCAACTCCGACTCGGCTTCCGGCAGGTCGAACGGCAGCCGGTTCGTCTCCGCGAACGCCGCGATCAGGAAAATGAAGAACGCCACCGTGAGGTTCAGCACGTTCCATGTTTCGAACGCCTGCTGGTTCACGATCTTCGACATGGAGACATTGCCCGCCAGCAGCAGTACGGGAATGGTGCTCATGCCCATGGCGATCTCGTACGAC
>JAYVNZ010000226.1:0-1790 GCA_043758185.1 Gemmatimonadaceae bacterium
CCCGGTCTACCGTGACGGTATCCTTGAGCACCTGCGCATCCAGATAGCCCTTGGACGAATACAGGGCGGGAATTCTTTCGCCTACATCGCCCGCGAACTTGTCTGCATCGAGCTCGCCCTTCTTGAACCACAGGAACCCTTCCGGCTTGGTGTCCATGGCCCCAACCACGTCCTTTCCGGACACCCCTGTATTTCCAGTCACGTTCACGCCGGACACCGCGAGTCGCTTTCCTTCATCCACGCGGAACAGCAACTTCACCTCGCCCTTCACCAGCGTCGTCTCCGGCTTCACTTCGGCCACGTAATACCCCGCGGCCTGGTAGAGCGAATCGATGCGCTGCACGGCGCGGGCAACCAGCGCGGGATCCAGTGGCTTTCCCACGAGCAGGTCCACACGATCGCGGACGTCGTTGCGAGACACCCGGTCCGTGCCTGCAACGTCGACGCTGCTCAGGAGCGGCCGCTCGCGCAGCTCGAAAATGAGGCTCGCGCGCTTCTGGTCGGCGGTGAGGTCGCAGTTGGCGATCACATCGTCAAACTGTGCCGTGGCATAGAGCGCCTTGATGGCCCGGTCCAGCGCACGATAATTGACGGGACCTGGCACGAGGCCGGCATCCGCGCGCAGCGTGGCGTCCGCGACGCGGGACGCGCCTCGGAAAATGATGGTATCGGGAGTCGCACATCGCCCGCCGGCTAGGGCTGGGTCCTGCGCACGCGCCGTCGCCCCCATGACCAGCAGGGCGACGGCGGAAATAAGCATACGTCGCATCTTGTAATATACACAGGAAAAGGCCGGCAGGGTCCCCATGATTGGACCCTGCCGGCCTGCCTGCGGTTGCCTTCGCGCGAAACTACGCCTTCGACGCGCTCGACAACACCTTGAAGTCGAGCCGAGTGCCGTCCGCCGCAGCGTCCACCTCGATCTCGTCGCCACGCGAGAACTCGCCAAGCAGAATCTTGTCCGAGAGCGGATCCTCGATGTACTTCTGGATCGAGCGCTTCAATGGTCGAGCGCCATAGGCCTCGTCATACCCATGCTTCACGAGCAACTCGGTCGCCGCGGTTGTGAGGCGAATCGTGAGGTCGTCCTCCGCCATGCGCTTGCGGACGTCCTTCAGCAACACCGACACAATCTGCGTGATGTGCTCCCGGCTGAGCGGATGGAAGACGATCACGTCATCCAGCCGGTTCAGGAACTCGGGATTGAACACCACCTTCAGCTCCTCCTTCACCTTCTCCTGCATCCGCTCGAACGATGTGGTGGCGTCACCGAGCGTGAACCCCAGCCCCTTGCCGCCCTTGGTGATGTCGCGCGCCCCCACGTTCGACGTCATGATCACGACCGTGTTCTTGAAGTCGATCACCCGTCCGTAATTGTCCGTGAGATGCCCCTCGTCCAGCACCTGCAGCAGGATGTTGAACACGTCCGGATGCGCCTTCTCGATTTCGTCGAGCAGGATCACCGAGTACGGCTTGCGACGAATCGCCTTGGTGAGCGTGCCGGAGTCCTCGTACCCCACATATCCCGGCGGCGCGCCAATGAGGCGTGACACCGAGAACTTCTCCATGTACTCGCTCATGTCGACGCGAATCAGCGCCGACGCATCGGCAAACAGGAACTTCGCCAACGACCGCGCGAGCTCCGTCTTGCCCACTCCCGTCGGTCCGCAGAAAATGAACGACCCGATGGGACGGTTGGGATCCTTCAGGCCCGCACGACTCCGGCGGATCGACCGGCTGATCGCCTTGATCGCCTCATCCTGCCCGATGACGTTCTGGTGAATCTCGTC
>JAYVNZ010000227.1:0-2608 GCA_043758185.1 Gemmatimonadaceae bacterium
CCTTGGCGCGGCGTGGGCCGTAACGGCCGCCCTTGCCCCGCTCCCGGCGCAGGACGCCGCGCTTCCGCCCCGCCCCCGCATCACGGGCATCTCGCACGCCGCGTTCTACGTGAACGATATGGCCAGGGCCCGCGCGTTCTACGAGGGCTTCCTCGGCTACGCGTCGCCCTTCTCCATTCCAATGCCACCCAATGGCGACCTGGTGTGGATCAAGATCAACGATCGCCAGACCATCGAGCTGTTCCCGGCCGCGAAGGCCGATTCCGCCACGGAACGCCTCTATCACATCGCGATCCAGGTTGACGACGCAGAGTCCATGCGCCTGTACCTGCGCGCGCGTGGTGTACCTGTTCCCGCAGCCACACCCACGGGAAAGATCGGCAACAGGAATTTCTTCGTGAAGGATCCCAGCGGCAACACCGTCGAGATCGTGCAGTACATGCCCGATGGCTGGACGGTGCGCGAGCAGGGGCGTCACTTGCCAGACACGCGCATCTCGACGCGCATGACGCACGTGGGAATCATGATCGCGCAGCTCGACTCCGCCACCCGCTTCTATGGCGACATCCTCGGCTTCCGCGAATTCTGGCGTGGCAGCGCGAACGACACCACGCTGAGCTGGGTCAACATGCGCGTGCCCGACGGCGAGGACTACGTGGAGTTCATGCTGTACACGGGGTATCCGTCCCTCGCGTCCGCACACACGCTGCAGCACGTCTGCCTCGAGGTCCCGAGTATCGATGCGGCCAGGGCTATCCTCGATCGCCGCGTGCTGCCAACGGGCAGTCCGCCACCCTCAGCGCCGCGCGTCGGCAGGAATGGCAAGCGACAACTCAACTACTTCGACCCGGACGGCACGCGCGTCGAACTGATGGAACCGGTCACGGCGGACGGGCAACCACACGCGCCATCCACGGCACCGGCACCCCGCGGTGAACGAAAGCCGGCGGTGGCGCCACAGCGTTAGCGCTGGCGTAATCTGCCGCTCACCGCCTCTGAATTCACGATAGCAGCCGGACACATGCCCAGATCCCTTTTTGTTGCGCTGGCTCTTGCCGCCACAATCTCGCGCGCGCAGGCGCAGGACGCGCCACCTGAGATCCGCCGCGAATTCCGCGGCGCCTGGATCGCGTCGGTCGCCAACATTGACTGGCCATCGAGGCCCGGGCTTTCGACATGGCAGCAGCAGTCCGAGCTCATCGCAATTCTCGATCGGTTGGTGGAGCTCAACATGAATGCGGCGGTGCTGCAGGTGCGGCCTGCCGCCGACGCCCTCTACGAATCACGGTACGAGCCATGGTCGGCCTACCTGACGGGGTTGGAGGGACGCGCACCCGCGCCGTTTTACGATCCCCTGGCTTTCGCGATTGCCGCTGCGCACGCGCGCGGGCTCGAGCTGCACGCCTGGTTCAATCCGTATCGCGCCAGGCACCCGAGTGCAAAGAGCGGTCACGCGCGATCGCACATCAGCATCGCGCACCCCGAGCTCGTGCGAACATACGGCAAGTACGAATGGATGGATCCTGGCGAGCCGGCTGTGATGGCGCAAACGCTTCGGGTGATGCTGGACGTCGTGCGTCGCTATGACGTGGACGGCATTCACATCGACGACTACTTCTATCCCTACCCGGAGCTCGGCAAGGACAGCCTGCCCGTGTCCTTCCCGGACTCCACGAGCTACGCCGCCTATCAGCGGAAGGGCGGGAGACTCCAGCGCGACGACTGGCGGCGCCACAACGTGGATACGCTCATTCAGCAGATCTACGTGCGCACGAAGAGGCTCAAGCCGTGGGTCAAGGTGGGCATCAGCCCATTCGGCATCTGGCGCCCCGGCAATCCGGCGTCGATCAAGGGATTTGATTCGTACGACAAGCTCTACGGAGATTCCCGGAGGTGGCTGCGGGAAGGGTGGGTGGACTACTTCACGCCGCAGCTCTACTGGCCCATCGCCCAGACCCTTCAGAGCTATCCCGTGCTCCTCGGCTGGTGGCTGGGCGAGAACGTGAAGGGCCGGCACATCTGGGTCGGCAACAACTCGAGCCGAGCGGCCGGCGGTGGTGCAAACTGGCCGTTGGAGGAGCTCAATGCGCAGGTGCGCGCGACACGGGATGCGCATGCCACCGGCAACATCTTCTTCAGCATGCGATCGCTCATGCCGGCCACCACGGTGCGCCGCGACTCGGTGCTCGTCGGCGTCGCAACACAGCCTCCACCGCCGTCTGCCGCCGCTGCCATCGCGGATCGCCTTCGCTCGGAGCTGTACGCCGAGCCGGCACTGGTGCCGGCGATGCCGTGGCTATCCAGGGCTGTTCCGGCAGTCCCAAGGGCGTCGCTGACAAGGGATGCGGAGACTGGAGAACTTGTCGTCAGCATTTCGCCCGCCGGCGGGAACACCGCGTGGTGGACCGTCCAGGCGTTCCGCAACGGAGCATGGCACAGTTGGGTCCTTCCGGCGTTTGCCAACACGACGACTTCCTCGGCACACCGGGGACGCCAGATCGTCGCGGCCCACGCGCCTGTTCGCGTCGTTGTCAGGGCACTGGATCGATTCGGCAACGTGAGCCCAGCGCGTGATTTGTCGAAGACGGGAGGACCGCCGTGACCGACA
>JAYVNZ010000228.1:0-9012 GCA_043758185.1 Gemmatimonadaceae bacterium
GTCGCCGGTGATACCACGGTGCTGCATCCGGTGGCGCAGGTCACTCCCACACGACGCGAACTTGCGGCGTACGCCGGGAGCTACGTAAGCGACGAGCTCGACGCACGGCTCCTGGTGGAAGTGCAGGACTCGGTGCTGGTGGTGCGGCAGACGACAACTCCGCCCATCGTGTTGCGACCCACGTTCGCGGACGCGTTCGCGAGTCCGGATCGGACCTTCGTGTTCACGCGGGACACGCGTGGCTCGGTGACGGCTCTGGAGATATGGGCTGGCCGTGCGCGCGACATCCGCTTTGTGAAGGCGAAACAGCGGATGTAACTGCCGCGCGCCAGCCGAGGACTGTCGTGCGAGCACAGGATGCCGGGGAGTTGCCCTTTGCCCCCCGCCCGACGATCCTGTTACGCATGCGCCGATCCCTCTTCGCCCTGCTGCCGCTGCTCACCGGCTGTTACACCTACGCCTTCACGCAACAGGAAGCCGCGCAGCCAGGGACCGACGTCCGCGCGCACATCACGCCAGCCGGCGCGCTGAAGCTCGCGCCGCTACTCGGCAACGCAGACATGCAAGCGGTCGAGGGACGTCTCGTGGAGAACGGACCCGGTGGGCTGATCGTCGAGGTGCCGAGTGTCATTCCCCGCCAGCGCGACGGTTCCGTACAGACGCTGAGTCAACGCGTCGCCATCGCTCGCACGGACCTCATCGGCATCGAGACGCGCACCCGCGACAATGTGCGCACGGGATTGCTGGCGGGGGGCGTGGCGGTCGCGATCGGCGCCGCTGCGATCTCGGCAACACGCGGTGAGTCCAGCTCGGGAAACCCTCGGCCAGGCGGCGGGGTGGAGCTCCGCATCCCGCTCATCCGGATCATTCCATAGGTCACACGCACGAGGGCGGGAGCGTGTGGCTCCCGCCCTCGGTGCGCATGTATGGGGGATCAGATCGTCAGGTTCGGATTCGTCTCACGCTCGCGGCGTGAGATGGGGAAGCACAAGTCCTGCTTGACGAGATGAGACGCCATGCCGGGTTGCTCGAGCGGATCGAGCGCTCCCGGCGTGCTGCTGGCCTTCCAGCGGCGCAAATCTGACATGCGTCGTGCCTCGAGCCAGAGCTCGATACCTCGTTCGCGCTTGAGCAGCCGCCACGCGTCGTCCAGGGTGGCGGGAGCGGCAAGTGCTACCGCGCCCGCGTTCGTGCGTACTAGTGCGATGGACGTCATCGCACCGACGATGTCACCGGTTCGCAGCTTTGCCTCGGCCTCGATCAACCGCATTTCGCGTCCGCTGCTCAATCGCATGGGGGACGCGGACGCGGCGAACTTCGCTTCTGGATAGAAGGGCACCTTGCCGCAGCACTCGATGGCAGCGTCGCCGAGCAGCGCGGTAATGGTGATGGGTACGCGTGGATCGCTGGTTGCCAGGCGGTAGTCGTAGTACCACGTACTCCATTGCGTGTGCGCGCGATACGGTGAACCGCTTTCTCGCGTATTGCCGGTCGCCCAGAAGATGCGATTGCGCTGGTCGTCGTCGCCGAGGTTGAAGTAGTTGATGTTGAAGGTGAAGGCGATCGGCACGAGTGCCGCGTCTGCCACCGCTTCGTTCCATTTCCCGAGCAACATGCGCACCTGGGCACGTCCAGCGTACGCCGCGGTATTCTGACTGGCCTGCGCCGCTGCCGTGCCGCCTTTCACGGCCAGCGCCTTGGTGAACAAACTCTCGGCACGCGTGAGAAACACGGTGCTGGCCACCTCAGGTCCGCCGTCGATGGTCCCGGCGCACATGTTGTCCCCGAGCACGCGGTTGGCGTATCCGGCGTACACATAGGCGAGCTGCAGGGTGTTGTAGTAGGTGGTCAGCGAGATGACGGCGTCGCCAACGGGGGGTGGCCCCGCAGCTTCGATGCGCCGGATGGCTTCTTCCGCAATGAAGCGCGCGCGTTGCGACTCCGCCCAGTGATCGTTGAGATCGGCGTCGTCGGCACCGAGATCGCCGTTCTGCCAGCGGGCACTGATGCCGAAGCTGCCGGTAGAACCAGCGGGATGAATTTCCCGCGTCACGGCCGCGCCGGTGTAGGAGAGATAGTTGAGGCCGGCGGACAGCGCACGCGCGGCGCCGTTGACCATCGCGACGGCCGCGCCGCGTTCGTTGAGGAAGGTGTCCTCGAATCGGCCCGGGTTCGACACCTTGGTGTCACAGCCAGCGCCGACAATGAGCAGGGCGGCCGCCACGACGGCCCGCCGGGAATTGCGAACAGCCGTCATGGTGCGTCTCCGGGTTGCCGAGAGGATGGATGAAGTCATTGGCCGGCTCAGAAGGTGAGGCGCAACGACGCCGTGTAGGTGGCGGGCGGCGGTACCTGTTCCAGGATGGAGCGCACTTGCGAATCGAAGCCGTCGTTGTTGCCTGTTTCCGGATCGAACACGGGGAAGTCCTTGTTGACCTTCTTCCAGATGTTGTGGCCGGACAGCGTGAAGAATGCTGACGTGGCACCGCGCATGAGCCGCGGCGAGACCGGAATCGCAAGGGACACGTCGCGCAGCTTGAAGAAGTCCGCTGGATAGATGAAGTAGTCAGCGCGGGTCTGGGCCACGGTACAGCGCGCGGTCTGCAATGCCGTTGCGTCAGCCGCGCGACCGCTTTCCTGGAGTGTGTAGAAGTCGTAGCAGCCGGGCCAGCGCACGGAGCGCGTTACCGCGTTGAACGCCGCGCCGTCATACATGTAGTGACCGCCCATGTGCTCTCCGCGGGCGTTGAAGCGAATGCCGTGCGGAAGCGTCATCGACGTATTCAGGCCCCACGTGCGCGGAGGAAGGTTGGGCCCATAGAGGCACGCCTTGGGATTCGCGGCATTCACCGAGAGGACCTTGGGTCCCGATGCGGGCACCTTGTCGTCCGGATTCTCGATGCAGAAGTCCGTCTGGATGACGGGAATCGACTGGCCTTCCACGATCCGCCCAAAGTTGCCCAGGCTGAACGAGGGCGCGCCACCCAGCGTGATGACGTTGCTGTTGTTGGTGTAGTACGAGCCGCCCACTGTCCACTCGAGTTCATTCCGCCGGAACGCGGTGACGGTGATCGAGGATTCGATGCCATCGCTTCCCATCTGCCCGATGTTGTCGAGCTGCGAGCGCAGGAACCCGCGCGAGGGGATCTGCAAGCGGTTGAACAGCGCGTCCTTGATCTTGCGGTTGTAGTAGGTGAACGAGGTGCTGATGCGGTCGGAGAGCAGCGTTCCGTCGAATCCCACCTCGAGCTCCGTGGTGCGCTCCGGTCCCAGCGTGGAGTCGCCAACGCTGCGCGGGAAGAACGCAGGCTGCCCACCGTAGCCTGCTGGCGGATTTTCCCACGTCCTGATGGCGTCGAAGGCGCCTGGCGCGCGGCCCGACTGTCCAATGGCGGCGCGGAGCTTCATCTCGGGGATGAACGATGGCCAGAACTCTTCCTCCGACGCCACCCATGACACGCTCGCCTTGGGGTACGTCTGCAATCCGAAATTCTTGCCGAACGCGCTATTGCCATCGACGCGCGCGCCGAAGGTGAGGAAGTACCGGTTCTTCAGGTCGAAGATGGTCTGTCCGAACACGCCGGCGTTCACGACGCGCTGCCGGTCCTCGAAGCCCAGTGTGGTGCCGGCGCTGGACACCGTGGCCAGGCCCGGACCCGGAAAATTCTCGCCGTACGCGGACGTGGCGCGCGATTCTGTGGCGACTGTCTGGCCGCCCCACGACAGCGTATTGCGAAGTCCCGAGACGATGGCGTGTGCGAAGCTGCCGGCGTAATCGAAGGTCAGGTTCTGGTAGCTGTTCTCGCTGTTCGACAGGATGCCCGCCGGCGCCGAGATGAATCCAAACGGGCGATAATTGCGGTTGGCGATCTGCGCCCTGTCGTACCCCACCGTGAACCGGTTGATGAGACTGGCGGTGGGGCTCCAGTTGAGCGTGCCGCCGGTGATCACGTGATCGATGTCGCTGGTAATCTCCTGGTTGAGCAACTGACTCACGATTTCCGGCCGGTCGTCCGACTTGTAGTTGCGATCGCGGCGGAAGGCGTTGAGCGTGAGACCCTGCGCGTTATTTCCTGCCGCCGTATTCGAGATCGCGTCCCTCGTGTATGAGGTATTCCAGCTGAACAACACGTTGTTGATCGGCGTGAATGCGAAGTTGCCGCGAACGACTTTCTTCTGCTCGTTGTCGTTGGGCAGCACGCCGTCTTCATTCGTGCCGGTGCCGGACACGAAGTAGCGCAGCGCGTCTCCACCCCCGGCAACGGAGAGGGACACACGACGCTGCTGGCCGTTGCGGAGCCATGGATCGATGAAGAGGTAGCTCGACGAGCCGCCGGCGCGCGACACGCCGCGCGTCGGCAGCCCCGCGAAGCGCTCGGGGAAGCTGTCACGATAGAGCTTCGGTATGGAATCGCCGAGCGGTGCGGTCTCCGGCTCGGGTCCGAATTTCAGTGCATGCGCAAAGCCGCCATCGAGCTGCATGCTCCACTGCGGTTTGCCGGCATGTCCGCTCTTGGTAAAGATCTGGATCACGCCCGCCGCCGCTTCCGTGCCGTAGAGCGTCGCCGCCGCGGCACCCTTGATGATCTCGATGCGCTCGATGTCGTTGGGATTGATGTCGTTCAGCGGGCTCGCGATGTCATTGCCGCCACGGAGATTCGACCCCGTGGGAGGAATGTTCTTGGCATAGCCATCGCTGCGCAGCCTCACGCCATCCACATAGATGAGGGGTTGATTGCTCATCGCGACGCTCACATTGCCGCGCAGCCGGATCATCGAGCCCGACCCGGACCCCGCGGAGCTGGTCATCACCGTCATGCCGGGCGCGCGCCCTTGCAGCAGCTGGCCGACGTTCTGCGGAGGCTCCTGTACCTTGGTCATGTCGATCTGGGCGACGGCGTTGCCCACCTCGCGCTGCCGCGCGGCGCCGGCGGTGCCGGTGACAACCACGGCGTCCAGCTCGAGGACCTGCTTTCGCAGGGTGAAATTCTCCGTGAGCACCTGGCCCGCGACGAGCGTGACCGGGCGTTCAATGGGACGAGTGCCCAGCATCTGGGTACGAATGCGGTACGCTCCCACCGGCAGGTTGCCGATGGCATACCGGCCGTCGTCGGCCGTGAGCGTCCCGAGCGTCGTGTTGACAAGTCGCACCTGCGCCCCACCGATCGGCTGACCGTTCTCGCCGATCACACGTCCGTTGATGGATGCCGTGGGTGCCTGTGCGCCAACGGCGAGCGTGCCGATTACGAGTGCCGCTGCGACCAGGCGCGCGTGGCGGGCGAACTTCCATGCGACAGGAAACTGAGCATCAAGCATGTGGGCAACTCCTGGAGGGAGCACTTCCTGCGGGCGCCTGAATGGCGCCGGGGACGAGCGAGGTCCGCGATCTGAAAGGAGGGCAAGCGATGCCGAGGCTCAGCTCGCGAGACTCGACATCCATGACGACCGCACCGCGAGCATACGCGTCACTCAAGCGGTGTGTCAAGCTCGAACTTGCTCCGCGTGCCGTCGACAGCATCCGGCCGCGCACATTAGCTTGCCGCATGCCCGTGATCACCGCCCCAAAGTCGCAAGCACGTTACGACATCATCGTCATAGGATCCGGCGCCGGCGGCGGCCAGACCGCGTACGTCGCCGCCATGGAAGGCGCCAGGGTCCTCATGCTCGAAGCGGGGCGCAACTACGACCCCGTGCGCGAGACACCGATGTTCCAGGTGCACGCGCAGGCGCCCCTCCGCGCGGCTGGCACGCCTGACAAGCCGCTCGGCTTCTACGACTCCACGGTGGGCGGAGGCTGGGACCTGCCCGGCGAGCCGTTCACCAATGCCTCGACCGACCCGAAGCGCCAGTTCACCTGGTGGCGCGCGCGCATGCTCGGCGGCCGTACGAACCACTGGGGTCGGATCTCGCTGCGCAATGGCCCCTACGATTTCAAGCCGCACACGCGCGATGGACTCGGCATCGACTGGCCCATCGGGTACGACGACCTCGCGCCGTACTACGACAAGGTCGAGATGCTCATCGGTGTGTATGGCACCAATGAGGGGTTCGAGAACACACCGAGTTCGTCGCCCGGTGTATTGCTTCCGCCACCGGCGGCGCGCGCGGGTGAGTTGCTCGCGCAACAGCGCGCGCGAAAGCTCGGCATTCCCATCGTGCCCATTCACCGTGCGGTGCTCACGCGGCGCCTGGATGCCGACACCATTCCCCCGAAGCTGCACCCCGGCAACCTCAAGGCGCAGCGTGTCCTGGCCATGGCGATGCGTGAGCGCCAGGCATGCTTCTGGGCAACGGAGTGCGGGCGAGGCTGTTCCATCCGGGCCAACTACCAATCGCCCACGGTGCACCTGCCGCCTGCACTGGCGACGGGAAATCTCGACATCATCACCGGGGCGATGGTGCGCGAGATCATCGTGGACAACTCTGGAAGGGCGACGGGCGTGTCATACGTCGACACGGCCACGGGCACGGAGCGCACGGTCAACGCGCGCGTGGTGATGCTCGCGGCCAGCTCCGCGGAATCCGTTCGCATCCTGCTGAACTCCAAGTCGAGCCAGTTCCCAAACGGCCTCGCGAATTCCAGCGGCCTTGTTGGCCGCAACATCATGGACACCGTGGGCGCGGGGCTCAGTGGACAGGTGCCGCTCCTCGAGAATCTTCCGCTGCACAACGAGGACGGGGCAGGGGCGGATCACGTGTACGCCCCGTGGTGGCTCTACGCGCAGCAGCATGCGGGCAAGCTCGATTTTCCTCGCGGCTACCACATCGAGTTCTCCAGCGGACGGCGCATGCCCGGACTCGGCGTCGCATCAGGGCTTGAGCAGTTCACCGGCGGCAGCTACGGCAAGGCGTTCAAGTCCGATGCGCGACGGTATTATGGCTCGCGGCTCAGCTTCGCGGGTCGTGGAGAAATGATTCCGAACGACGACTGCTTCGCTGAGCTCGATCCCACAGTCAAGGACAAGTACGGCATTCCGGTGCTGCGCTTTCACTGGAAGTGGTCGGACCACGAGCTGCGTCAGGTGGCTCATCAGCAGCGGACCTTCGCGGACCTCCTCGACGCGATGGGCAGCACGGTGCGCGACACACCGGCTGCGGATCCGCTGAATGCCATCCGGCCCGGCGGTAACGTGAAGCACGAAGTGGGTGGCGCAATCATGGGAGCCGACAAAAGGACGTCTGTCGCGAATTCGTGGGGCCGCACGTGGGACGTGAAGAATCTGTTCCTCACGGATGGCGCATCGTTCTGCTCCAATGCGGACAAGAATCCCACACTCACCATCATGGCGCTCGCCTGGAGAACAACAGAGCACGCGCTTGAAGAGATGCGAAAGGGCAATGTCTAGGCGCAAGGGCATGGACCGCCGGGAGGCGGTGCGGTGGATGCTGTCGGCGGTGGCGTCGGCAGCGTTGGTGGACCACGATGCGTTCGCGCAGGCGGTGGGCCCCGTTGCTCCCACCAAGGGTTATGGCACCGATCCCAACCTGCTGAAGACGTACGCACCCGGCGACCTCTGGCCGCTCGTCCTTGACCGCACGCAGCTTCGCACTGCCGCGGCGTTGTGCGACGTCATCATACCCGCCGAGGGCGGAACGCCGAGCGCGTCTGCGCTGGGTGTGCCTGCGTTCATCAATGAATGGGTGAGTGCCCCGTATCCCGCGCACGAACGTGATCGCGCAACCATTGTTGGCGGACTCGCCTGGATGGACGACGAAGCCCGACGCCGATTCACGGTGCCGTTCGTCAAGCTGTCTCTGGCGCAGAAACACGCCATCTGCGATGACATCTGTTACGAGCCCAAGGCGACGGAGACGTTCAAGCGCGCTGCGGCGTTCTTCCGCCGGTATCGCGATCTCACCGCCGGCGGTTTCTACACAACACCCGCGGGCATGAAGGATATCGGCTACGTCGGGAACGTAGCGATGCTGGCGTTCACGGGGCCGTCCAAAGCCGTGCTGGAGCGGCTTGGTCTCACGTTGTCATCCTAGCGCAGCGCCTGCCCTCGAGCGAAGCGAAGGGAAGGAGTTCCTCCTGGCCGGCGAAAAGCAGGTCCTTCGCGTTGCTCAGGACGACAATCTCCGCTAACGGAAGTTGTCGAACAGTTCACTAGCGTCTGCGCCGAGCCGTAATCAGCGTGCCCACTTCGTCCGGCCGAGGGTTGATGAACTCGAGCTGCACGCGTCCGTCGGGTCGTGTCGTCACCATCGCCGGCGCGGCGCTGTTCGTGAGCAGCCACCCCGCGGGCAATACCACGATGTTCGTGGGCCGGCCGAAGCTGCGGTCCCACACCAGCTCGTCGCCCACGAGCGTGTAGCGCACAGCGTCGGTGTAGGTCTCGAACATCCGCAGTCGCACGGATGTCCCGGGTTGCACGGCGGGGAACCGGAAGACGACGACTTCCGTACTCGCCGTGATGTCCTTGACGTCGAGTTTCTCCCTGGCGATCGCGTCGCCCTTCAGGACCTCGTGCGGAATGGGCTCGCCGGTGTCGAGGTTGACGGCCCGCGGGTTGGACACCGTGCTTCCCGCGCGCACGACGTTCAGGTAGGTGCTCACGCCCGGGCGAGTCTCGGTGTAGTCGTGATACAGGTCGAACGCGTGCGATTCCGGTTGCTGCAGGAAATAGACGATCTCGCGATTCTGGTGCGCGCGCTCATCCAGCCGGCCGGCGACGCTGGAGATTGCTGCCCCTATCTCCCGCACGGGCACCGCACGCAGTGTCACTGCGGCTTCGCTGGGTGTGGCGTTCCAGAAGCTGATGCCGATGCGGCCGTCAAGTTCCTGGAGCACCTGCGACGGGAACGAGGACGCCACGAGCTCGTAGTTCTTCGGCAGCACGACCGCGTTGCGCTTGATGCCCAGCGGGCGGGTGAACACGATGGTGTCACCGCGCGTGAAGTAGCTGGCGCTGTCCTGGTACGTCTTTAGGATGAGGATGCGCGCTTCGCCATCGACCGGAACGGGGCGCGCGAGGCTGACGCGGATGTATGTCTGCGTCGAGTCACTCGGGC
>JAYVNZ010000229.1:0-8461 GCA_043758185.1 Gemmatimonadaceae bacterium
CGCAGCCCCTGCGCAATCCCGCTCAACGTCGTCGCGAGGATCTCATCCATGATCGCGCGTTCGCTGCTCTCCTCCGGTAACGCACGCTTTCGGCGCAGCAGCGACACCTGGATGAGCGAGAGCGGGTCGACATAGGGATTCCGCAGCGCGATGGCCGACTGCAGTACGGGCACGTCCGCAATGAGCTGCGTGGTTTCGCGAATGCGCAGCACGCTGTCCACCGTCCGCGCGAATTCCTCCTCGAGTCGCGACAGCAACTCCACGTCCCCACCGAGACGCTCCACGTACGCGCGCGCGATCTCGAGGTCGGTCTTCGCGCAGACCATCTCCACCTTGGCCAGGAAGTCGTCAAAGAAGGGCCAGGTGCGCGCCATGTGACGCAGCTCCGCCAATCCCGATGCCGCCGCACACGCTTCTCCCAGCGCAGTGCCCACGCCGAGCCATCCGGTGAGCATCAGGCGGATCTGTGTCCAGCCGAAGGCCCACGGAATGGCGCGAATGCCATCGATACCGGCGTTTGCGCCAGGCCTGTACGCCGGCCGCGAGCCGAACCGCGCATCGGCGAGTTCGGCAATCGGAGTGGCCACGCGAAAGAGCGCGAACAGTTCGGGTCGCTCGTGCACGAGGGCACGATAGAAGCCATGCGAGCGCGTAGCGAGTTGCTCGACGACCTCGCGAAAGCGCGCGACCTCTCCAGCATCGTGGTCGCGCCGCCAGTCAGTGAATCCATGCAGCAACACGCCGCTCACCGTCACCTCGAGCGTTCGCTCCGCCACCGGCAGCAACCCGAACTGCTGCGAAATGATCTCGCCCTGTTCGGTGATCTTGATGCGTCCACCCACAGTATCGGGAGGCAAGGCGGACAACGCGCGATGCACGGGCGATCCACCGCCGCGCCCGACGCCGCCACCGCGGCCGTGAAAGAGCACGAGCTCCACCCCCGCCTCGCGAAACACGGCGGCGAGCGCTTCCTGCGCACGATAGAGACCCCACGCGGCGGAGAGCAGGCCGGCATCCTTCGCGGAATCCGAGTAGCCGAGCATCACTTCCTGCCGGTTGCCGCGCGCCGCGAGCTGCCGGCGATACACGGGATCCGCGAGCAGGCCGCGCATCACCGCGGGCGCGTTGTCGAGGTCATCGAGTGTCTCGAACAGCGGCACCACATCCAGGCGCGAGACAGGTGGCTCACTCGCGAGGTCGGCAAGGCCCGTCTCGCGTGCAAGCAGCAACACGCGCAGCAGGTCTTCCGGCTCGCGCGCCATGGACACGATGTACGTGGATGCCGCGGCGGCCCCCGACTCCTCCTGGATCAGCCGCACCACGCGAAACGTGTCGAGCACACGTTGCGTTGGCGCACTCACGGGCAGGTGCGCCCCAACGAGCGGCCGGCGACTCGTGAGCTCCGCACGCATTGCCGCGGCATCCAGGCTCGCGATACCGAGCACGCCCGAGATCTCGTCCATCGCGGCGCGATGCATGTCCGCGTGATCGCGCACGTCCATCATGAAGCCATGAAAGCCATGTGCGCGCACCACCGCGACAGTGGGATCGAGCACGGTGCGGCACGCCTCGACTGCGCCCGCGTCGAGCAATGCCTGTCGCACCAGCATCAGGTCCGCCTCGAAGGCCTCTGCACTCGCGTACGCAACGACTTCCGGCCGCGCCGCACCCGCGTCGCGCGATGCCACCACGCGCCGAGCCGCCGCGAGGCGCGCCGCCATGAAGCTCAGCTTCAGGCGCACGGGCTCGGATTCGTTGCGTGTGCGATTGGCGGACCAGACGTCGGGCATGAGCTCGCGGTCCGCCACCATGGAGTTGAGCAACGCTTCCGGTGGGGACGCCAGTTGCGCCGACAGCGACAGCCGCTCGATGAGGTCGGCGACGGCTCGGCCATAGCGACCGAGCATCACGTGGCTCGCGCGTCGAGCCGACGCGAGCGTGGTGGCCGGCGTGACGTTGGGGTTGCCGTCGCGATCGCCGCCCACCCAGTTGCCGAGTCGTATCGGCACGGGAATGCGGAGCGCGTCGGCGGTTGCGCCGAATTCATCCTCGAAGGCACGAATCAGCGCGTCGCGCGCGGCGGCGGTGGCGTCGATGAGGCGCGTCTCGAGATACCAGAGTCCCGTGCTGACTTCGTCGAGCACGGTGGGCCGGTCGGACCGGACTTCGGCGGTGAGCCAGAGCAGCTCGATTTCGCCATCGAGCCGTTCCTCCAGCGCGCGCCGCTCAGTGTGCACGGTGGATTCCCAGGCCAGCAGCAGGTCCGCCACGCGTGCCTGGAGCGCAAGCACCGTCCGCCGAGTGGACTCGGTGGGATGCGCCGTGAGCACGGGGCGCACGTCGAGCCGCGCAATGGCGTCGAGCACCGTATCCGCCGAACGGCCACTCGCGCGGAGCTTGCGCATGGTCCAGCGCGCCGAGGCGGGCTGGGGCGCTGCGTCCGCATCACGGGCGTACACGCGCGTGCGGCGGACGCGATGCACCTGTTCCGCCGTGTTGATGAGCAGGAAGAACAGCGTAAAGGCCCGCGCGGCGGTGGCGCAGTGCGGCAGCGTGAGGGCCTCGACGCGCGCGAGCAACTGTTCGAGCGTGGTCGCGTCGGGATCGCCGCGTCGCCGCGCGCGCGCGTCGCGCCGCAGTGTCTCGACGGTCTGGAATGCCTCTTCACCCTCGAGGCGCTGGATCACGCGTCCGAGCGCCGCGGCAAGGCGCCGCACGTCGTCGTGCAGGGGAAGATCGACGTCGCGGGGAGAGAGGTCAGTCATATCGAGGAGTCGGACAGTCTGACAGTCTGGCCCGCTCGCCGCTGCGCGGCTGCTCGTCTGACAGCGGGTCGATCTGCATGACAGTCATGATTTACACAACCGGGTCTCTTGGCGACGAGACCCGGTTGTGTAGATAATGGCTGACCGACTGCGGTTGACCCGCTGTCAGACCGTCAGACTGTCGGACTGTCAGACTCAGTACAGCAGGTACGGCTTTACCAGGGTCGCAAAACGCCTTGCATCCGCGTTCCACTCGGCGACCAGCGCGTCCACCGTCCCGGCCTCCACTGCTGCACGCAGCTTGTCGGTGCCAGCAAGCCGGTCCAGTGACGCCACCTTCCACTTGAAGTCGCCGGGGTGCCGGGCGTAGATGGCGCGCAGCATCCGGATGCCCAGCTCCACGGGCCGCACCGCATTCCGATCCGTGACGCGCACCTTGAGCATCGGGATGGTCTCGCCGCCGAACTTGTAGCCGGCCTCGATGGTGCGTGTCGTCGCCTCGAAGCGCACGCCGGGCAGCGTCATCGCATTCAACTCGGTGGCGAGCGCGGCGTTGTCGTTCATCCACGAGGCGCCGATAAGAGTGAAGGGATCGTCTGTGCCCCTGCCCTCGGTTGCCGTGGTACCCTCGAAGAACACGGTGCCCGGATACAGCAACTCGGCGTCGCCGTTGCGGAGGTTCGGTGACGGATTCACGCGTGGGATGCCCGTTTCGTCGAACCACATGGAACGCCGGTAATTCTTCATGGGCACGACGTGGATCTCTGCGTCGATCATGTGGGTGCCGGCGAGATAGCGCATCAACTCCCCGGGCGTGAGGCCGTAGCGCAACGCGACGGGAAACTGGCCCACCAGTGACGCGAACTTCGGGTCGAGGATGTTGCCCTCGATGCGGTCAGCGCGAATGGGATCGGGGCGATCGAGGACGATGATGGGCTTCTTTGCGGCGTTCGCCACGAGCGCCAGCGTCCATTCGTAGGTGTACACGCGTGCGCCAACGTCCTGGATGTCGTAGAGCAGGACGTCGATGTCCTTCAGCATCTCGGCGGTGGGAACCTTCACGTCGCCATACAGCGAGTAGACAGGCACCCCCGTGGCCGAGTCGACGGAGGACCCGATCTTCTCGCCTGCCTTTGCGACACCACGAATGCCGTGCTCCGGACCATAGAGCGCAGTGAGCCGCACGCCAGGCGCGCGGAACAGCCGGTCGATGCTACTGGTGCCGTTGCGATCACGACCAGAATGGTTGGTGAGCAGCCCCACGCGCTTGCCGCGGATGAGGTGCAGGGAGTCGGCGAGGAGGACCTCGATGCCCGGCACGACGCCGGCCGACTGGGACGGGGCAACGGACACCGGCGCGGCGGGAGTACACGCGAGGGTGAGGGCGGCGAAGAAGGGGATGCGCATCCAGAAATGCTAGCGGGCGCAATGCCCGATGCAAGGACTCGAACAACAAGAAAGTACCAACGACAGACCTGTAGTACTGCGTACTTCAGTACCGAGCACCGAGTACCACTGCCTTTCGGAACGTGGTTTTCTGGAGCGCCGAGCCTTTCCGAATGGCAGTGGTTCCAGTACTCTCTGAACCTTGGTACTCAGTACTGCAAGTCTGTTGTTGGTACTCGCTGTTCTCACCACTCCGCCCTCACCCCCCTCTGCCTCATGGAACGCCGACAGTTCATCACCCACTCTGCACTGTCCCTGGGCGCCATTGCCGGCGTGCGCGGTAGCGGCCTGTTCGGCGCGACGAGCGCCCTTGCTGCCGACGCCCCCATGCAGGGCACGCGGCCAGCGCCCATCACCGATGAGGAGCGCGGAGCGCGCATCGAGAAGGCGCGCCGCCTGATGCACGAACAGGGAATCGACGCGCTGGTGCTCGAGGGCGGCACGAGCATGTTCTACTACACCGGCGTGCACTGGGGCAACAGCGAGCGCACGTTCGCCGTCGTCATCCCCGCGCACGGCGACCTTGCGTGGGTCACGCCTGGCTTCGAGGAAGCGCGGGCGCGCGAGCTCATCAAGTCCTCCACCGACGTGCGCGCCTGGCAGGAGGATGAAAGTCCCTACCGCGTGATCGCCGGCATCCTGCGCGATCGCAAGTCGGTGCGCCGCATCGGCATCGAGGAGCGGTTGCGCTTCTTCATCTACGATGGGCTGCGCCAGGCGCTGCCCTCTGCACAATTCGTGAGTGCCACGCCGGTGACCGCGGGCTGTCGCATGTTCAAGTCGCCTGCCGAGATTGCGCTGATGCAGCATGCCAACGACATCACGCTCCAGGCGATCGGCACCACGATGCACGCGCTCAAGGAGGGGATGACGACTCGCGATGTTGGCAGCGCAGTCGCGGATGCCACGCGCACGCTTGGCGGCGTGTCCGACGGCGCACTCGTCACTTTCGGCAAGTATTCCGCATTCCCGCACGGCAGCGTGCAGCCGCAGCGCCTGCGGGGCGGTGACGTAGTGCTCGTCGACGCGGGCTGTACGGTAGAGGGCTACGTGTCCGACATCACGCGCACGACGGTATTCGGTACGCCCACGCAGCGGCAGCGCGACGTCTGGGAGGTGGAGAAGCGCGCACAGAGCGCGGCACTCGCGGCGGCGCAGATTGGTGCCACGTGCGCCTCGGTGGACGCGGCGGCGCGCAAGGTCATCACAGCGGCCGGGTTCGGCCCCGACTACAAGGTGCCAGGCCTGCCCCACCGCACCGGTCACGGCATCGGGCTGGACGGACACGAGTGGACCAACTTCGTGCGGGGCAACACCACGCGCATCCAGCCCGGCATGTGCTTCAGCGACGAGCCCACCATCGCGATCTACGGCGAATTCGGCATACGGCTCGAGGACTGCCTCTACATCACCGAGTCGGGCCCGAAGCTGTTCACGCCGCAGAGTCCGTCGATCGAGCAGCCGGTGTAGCGGCAGCTACTGCCGAGAGCATCGCTGCAGGTCACGGATCGGGTGACCAGCTTCTTGACGCGCCTTACTGCGCTGGCCGCCGCATCACGAAGCCAGGAACACCCCGCTCACACCCGATGCGCTCGAAAAACGGTGTGCTCCCATCCCGTGCGTTTACGCAGAGTGTACCGCGTGGCGTCGCATCGTACGCCTTGTTCATCAGCAGCGTGCCCAGTCCGCGCCGCTGATACTCGGGATCCACGACAATGTCCGCGAGTGCGGAGTAGACATATCCGTCGGTCAGCATGCGCACGACACCGACCAGCCTGTCGTCGTGCCACGCCACGATGTTCGTGGTCCGCGCCATGGCCGCCGCCATTCGACTCACGTCAAGCTCTTCGCCTGACGCGAGATGGAGCAGCAGCACATAGTCGGCGGCGGCGATCGTCGTGTCGAATCGCAGCACGGGAAGCGGAACTCGCAACGCCACGCGCTCCGACAGTGTCCGGCTCGCCGTTGCGGCTGCCGACTCATCACTCCGGTCGACGGGTGGAGCGTGCGCCCGCCGCCGATGGCGATGCACACGCTCCCACACTCGGCCCACAACACCACCCAGCAGGAGGCCGAGTGCGCCGAAGAGCACGCCCACGGCAAACACGATGAGCAGAAATTTCAGTACGCCGGTCGCCGCGTTGCCGTTGTCGTCGAATCCCCGCGTGATGTATGGCCAGGCAAACGGCGCGGCCACAAACCATCCCACAATGAAGGCGATGAGTCCCGTGCCGTCCTTGATGAACGTTCGACGCTGCTCATAGAACTCCGACAATACGCCTCCCTACGCTCCCTCGAAATCGATGAATCCCCGCGCGGCATCCGTGCGCGTGAGTCGCACGCGCACTCGTTCGCCGACGTCCATGCCCGCTTCACCCTTCATCACGCGGCCTTCCGCCGGCGGTGAAAGCAGTCGCACGTACGTGCCGTCCTTGTTCACGCCAGTGACGATGGCATCGAACACGTCGCCGATCCGGCCTGCAAGCAGCAGGGCGGCCGCCGCCTTTCGTGTTATGCGCTCGACCTTGTTCGCTGCGTTTTCGCGCTCGGTACAATGCGCCGCGATCACTGCCAGCTCGTCGTCCGTATACGGCGCGGGTGACTTCGCGATTGCCGCCTTCACCAGCCGTTGCGTAACGAGGTCTGCATAACGGCGGTTGGGTGCCGTGGCATGCGAGTAGGCATGTGCCGCAAGACCGAAATGCCCCTGGTCGTCGGCAGGGCCTGGCTTGTCCACCACGTATTCACCTGGACCCAGCAACTTCACGATGCTGAGCGACAGGTCCGCATACCTGAGGGGGTCAGCCTGCCGCCGCACCGCGAGGAAATCCGAGAGCGACTTTGAGTCCGGGATTGCCGGCAACGTGATGCCATAGGTTGCCGCAATGTCCACGATGCGGCTCCACCGTTTCGGCTCACGCACCACGCGACGGATCGCCGAGCGTTGCTGCTCGGCGAGATACTGCGCGATTGCCACGTTCGCGGCGATCATGAAGTCCTCGATGAGATCGCGCGCCCTGTTCTTCCGGGTCACTGCCAACGACTGGACCTTGCCGTTCTGTGCAACCGCAGTTGCCTCGACGGTATCGAACTCCAGTGCCCCCGCCTTCTGTCGCTGTGCCTTGAGTTGGCTGGCGATGCGATCCTGCAACCAGAGCTGTGTCTCGAGACCCGGCGTCTCTGCAACGATTGGCGGCACTGGTCCGCGAGCCTCGAGCCACGCGCCGATGCTGTCGTACGCCAGCTTGGCCTTGCTCGTGGCCATGGCGCGATAGACATCATGTAATCGGGACGTGCCGTCCGCATTCAGCACAAGCTCGATGACCAGCACGACTCGGTCGGCACCCTGGTTCAGCGACGTGAGCCCTGTGGAGATCTCGCTGGGCAGCATGGGAAACACGTCGGCTCCAGTGTAGACCGACGTTGCATTCGCCATCGCATGCTGGTCCAGTGCGGATCCCTTCGTTACCAGGGTGTCCACATCCGCAACGCCAACCAGCAGCCGAGTTGCCTTGTCCGGAAGCTCCTCGGCGAACTCGATCTGGTCCAGGTCCTTCGACTCCGCATTGTCGATGGAGCTCCAGAGCAGGGCGCGGAGATCGCGCGTGTCATTCGTGCTTGCGGGCGGTCGCAACGCCGCCAGTTCCGCCGCGGACGCGGCGTCGAGGGTCGCCGTGAAGCCGTTGGTGCGCAGCGCGTCGAGTGCGACAGCGTGGAGGTCGGTCACTGGGTAGGGAGTGAGGAAGTTCGGGAAGAGCAGGTCCTTCGCTTCGCTCAGGACGACAAGCAGTCGCAGCGGGTCCTTCCATTGGCTCATTTACGACAAGCATTCGCAGCAGGTCCTTCCTCCAGCTACGCTCAGGGCAGGCGCGCAGTTTACCCCGAGCGAAGCGAAGGGCTCAGGACGACACCGTTCAATGTGGCGATGCGGGCTGCCCGCCGAAAGCGCTGGTCGCGCGCGCTGATGAGCGGCAAGCTGTGGTGGGATTGGGGAGTTGACGCGAGGACAAGCTTCGCGCGACCATCGCCGCCGCGCAATGAGGGCGCTCACGGTCGAGCGCGCACTCGTGCCGGCTCGATGTGTCCAGTCCGTCGCAGCGAGGGTCTTCCGTTCAGCGCCGCGAATGCTACGATACCGCCTGGCACGACCGACCCCTTCTGTCCCATCCGCCTTCGTACCGCCGCCTGCCTGCGGACGTACGAACGTCGCCCACTCACGCTTCCGGAGTCTCGATGTCGAGGAGAATTCC
>JAYVNZ010000230.1:0-4230 GCA_043758185.1 Gemmatimonadaceae bacterium
ACACGCCGATTATCGAACGAGCGACACTCGCATGGCAGCCCGATGGATCTACTCCTGCACTGCATATTCTTCTCCCGGCGCTCTTCGACCGGATTCGCGAGAAGTCCGCGTGGGTGGCCGGGCTCCAACCGTAGCAGCCTACAAAACCAGGGACGCTGATGCAGAGTCAAGGGGCCGAGCGCGAAGGAAGGGGACGTGCCACCGCGTGCGGCATCGTCGCCATGCTTTTTTGTTGGACCGGTGTGGCCAGCGCACAGGTCAGGGTGCGCCAGCAATCGGTCCGGATCGTGGGTACCGACTACGCCTTCACCGCGCCGGACACGCTCTCCGCAGGCCCCACGGCCTTCCATTTCGAGAATCGCGGCGCGAAGCAGCATGAAGTCGCGGTAGTGCTCGCCCGTGCGGGCACCACGGCCGCGCAGATCGTCGCCGCCGCCAAGGGTGGCTTGCCCGCGCCCAGGCTCGCCGACGCGTATGGCGACGGTCCGCCCCTGGGGGCGCTGTTCGCGGCGCCGGGCCACGCAAGCCAGGCGACGCTGGTGTCGTCGCTCATACGCGGTCGTGACTACGTGATCGTGTGCACGCTCCGTGACGCTTCCACGATGCCCGAACACGCGGAGCTTGGGATGTTCCATGTCATTCACGTTCGCTAGTGCGCTGCTGTCGATCGCCTGCGCGGCGACTCCGATATTCGCACAGTCAACGCTCCCGTCAGGGACGAGCGTCAGGATGACACTCACCGATCAACGTGTCCTCGAGGGTCGATTGATCCGCGGCGACTCGAACGCGCTGACGATTGCGATACGCGACGCCATCATCGACGTCGGTCGCGGCCAGATCTCCTCGATATCGCGGCGCTCCCTGCGCACCGGCACGTATGCGCGCCGCGCAGGGTGGGTGGCGAGCATCTCGGGCGTGGCGCTGGGCGTTGTGGTCCATGTGATCGGCGCCGGTTCAGACCGCCCGATCAAATGGACGGGTGGTGCCTACACGGCGGCGGCTTTTGCGGGAGTCGTGGGCGGAGTGATTGGAGCTTCCATCGGCGCGATCACGGGCGCCGCTGTCGGATCACTCGTGCACGGACGGACTCCCGTTACGCCGACAGTACTGGTGACCACATCATTCCTTGGCGGCCAACGGCAACGCGTGCTCACATTGGGCTGCGTAGACGTCCAGCCTTGCAGGACGGCCGACCACGCTAGCGACCCCCCGTGACGACCCCATAGCTTGAAGGTGTCGATCGTCCACCATCATTCGTGACCTCCATGACATCATACTCGCGCCGCGACTTCACCCGGCTCGCTCTGCTCGGTCTGCCGGCAGCCAGGTTCCTGTCCGCCGTCCGGCCGCGGCATGCAGGCGTGCAGATCGGCCTGAACGTTCCCTACAGTTTCGGCAACAACAACATGAGTGCGGACGAGGTCCTGCGAAACTGCGTGCAGCTTGGTGTCCGTGAACTGGAGCTACGGTCGCAGCCTGTCGAGGCGTTCATGGGGGCACCCGCGCCCGTCGCCCCGACGCCACGCGGCGCCGATTCCACCGCGCGCGCTGCAGCGGCAACACTCGCGCGCGTCGGCAGGGATCGACTGCGGGAGTGGCGTCACGCCGCAGTGCCCGAGGGTGCCAGGGCACTCCGCACGAAGTACGAGGCTGCCGGCGTGAAGATCGGGATCCTGAAGTTCGACAACATCTATTCGATGTCCGATGGGGAGCTCGACTTCGCCTTCCGGCTCGCGAAGACGCTCGGCGCACGCGCCATCTCGTGCGAGATCTCGACGCAGGACGACGACCTCCGTCGCGTGGGCAGCTTTGCCGAGAAGCACCAGCTCATGGTGGGCTATCACGGCCACACCAAGGTGACGCCCGCCATCTGGGAGAATGCATTCGCGCTCGGCAAGTACAATGGCGCGAACGTGGACATCGGCCATTTCATCGCCGGCAACGGTTACTCGCCCGTCGAATTCATTCGGAAGCACCACGATCGCATCACGCATGTGCACGTGAAGGACCGGAAGCGCAACGAGGGCCCCAACGTCCCGTTCGGCGAGGGCGACACGCCCATCGTGGAGGTGTTACGCATGATCCGCGACAACGGATGGCCCATGCAGGCCACGATCGAATTCGAATATCCGATTCCCGCGGGCTCGGATCGCATGGCGGAGATCGCGAAGTCGCTCAAGTACTGCCGGGACGTGCTGGCATAGCGGCAACGTCGCAGTGTCACGCACCTGGTTCCCGTGAAACCCCTCGAGCTGCTCGGCGAGGCGCGGACGCCGGATGGAACGCTGATCGCGCTGTACCGGCACGACGGGGCGTACCTCATCCGCGCCGATGGCGTCGAGCTCATGTCAACGCGCCGGCACCTGTCCGAGGATCGGCTGGCCGACGTCGCCTGCGCCCCGCTCGGCGCGATGCCGGGGATACGCGTGCTCATTGGCGGCCTTGGGCTGGGATTCACGCTCCGGGCCGCGCTTCGCCACCTGCCGGATGATGCCGAGGTGGTGGTGGCGGAGCTGGTGCCTGAGGTGATCGCGTGGAATGCGGACCCGCAGTATGGCCTGTCGGTTGATGCGATGCGTGATGCGCGCGTGCGCGTGGTGCAGGACGACGTGACCAATGTGCTCCGCGCGAATCCCGCGTCGTTCGATGCGATCATGCTCGACACGGACAACGGGCCCGGCGGGATGCTGATGACGGAGAACGCCCGGCTCTACGCGCGCCATGGTATCGGGATCACCAAGGCCGCGCTGCGGGATGGCGGAACCGTTGTCTACTGGTCCGTGGGTGACGACACGAAGTTCGTGAGTGCCCTGCGTGCATCGGGGCTGGACGTCAGCATCCATCGTGTCCGGGCACACGACACGACGGGTCCGATACACACGCTGTACGAGGCACGGCGTCACGTTCACCGCGCATTGTAGCCGTTCACTGGTCCACCGTGAAAGAAGGCAGCGGGCAGCATCACGCCGCCACGCTTGAACACCATGCCGTTCTTCAGCACGAACTGCACGTCCCGCAGGGCATCGATGCGCTCGAGCGGATCGCCTGTCACTGCAATCAAGTCGGCGATCATTCCCACCTTGATCGGGCCGCGGACCTTTTCCGTTTCGCTCACGCGATACCCGCTCACGGTCATCGCGCGCAGGATGTCGGCATTGGGAATCTTCGCCGCCTTCCACGTCTCGATGAATTCGATGGCCACCTCACCGCGCGTCTTTCCGGGCACGTAGTAGTCCGCGTCCGTGGAAAACGTGAGTGGCGCCTTGTTCTCCCACGCGTCACGGAGCAAGGCCACGGTGCGATCATAGCGTACCTGGGTCGTATGTCCCGTCAACGAGATCGGCGTCTCGGTGCCCGCGCGCCACACACCCTTGGCCGCCATGGCCTTGTGCAGTTCCGGCGTCATCCCGTTGTCGTGTGCGATGGACCAGATGCCCGCCTCCACGGCGCGCTTTCCCCCGTCGGTCGTCTGCACGTGCCCCTCGACCTTGAGCCCGGCCTTGGCCGCCTCACGGACCACGAGGCGAATTTCGTCTACCGTGTAACCCCACGGCTTGCAGTCCACGCAGATCTTGATGACGCGTGCGCCGAACAGCGCGTTCTGTCGCACCGCCTTCACGATCTCGTCAGGGGTATCGGCCTCGAGGTACTCCGGATAGACGATCCTGCGATCTCGCGCCATCTCGGGCGTGGGCGAGAACTGTCCGCCCATCCCGCCGATGATGAGGCCCGATGGAATGATCGTCGGTCCGGGAATCCATCCCTGCTCGATGGCCTGCCGCAGGGCCACGTCGGCGTAGTTGCCGTTGTTGCCCATGTCGCGGACGATGGTGAAACCGGAGGCGAGCATCTGGATGCCGTTGGACGCCGCCTGGATGGCGCGCAGCGCCGTCGATTCCTGGACGTAGGTGTAGTAGTAGACGTTGTTCTCGGGCACCGGCTTGTAGGTGAGGGCCAGGTGATTGTGCGCCTCGACCAGGCCGGGCATCACCGTCATGGCCGACAGATCGATTACCTGCGCGCCCGCCGGAATGGCCAGGCCGGCACCCACCTCGCGAATGCGCGTGCCCTCGATCAGGATGATCTGGTTGGTGAGGATGCGCCCGCTCTCGGGATCGAGCAGCCGCCCGGCACGAATGGCGGTGACCGGCAGAGGCGCAGGAGCCTGACCGTGGATCACCTCCACCGACAGCAGCGCGACGAGAGACAGGAACAGAACCGAGCGCGTAA
>JAYVNZ010000231.1:0-2389 GCA_043758185.1 Gemmatimonadaceae bacterium
TATCTCGCGGGCAAGTTGAGCCGGGTGGCCTTCGGCACCAACAACATCGACAGCTGCAATCGAACGTGACACGCGCCTAGCGTCGTCGGTCTGGCGACAGCATTCGGGGCGGGAGGCGGCACCAACTCGTACGCCGAGGTGGAGGACACGGACGTCGTGTTCCTCTGGGGTTCCAATGCGCGCGAAGCCCATCCCATCTGGTTCCACCACCTGCTCAAGGGTATCCGCCACCACGGCACGCGACTCTACGTCATGGACCCCCGCCGCACCCCGAGTGCAGCGTGGGCAGACGTGTGGCTCGGCCTGCGCGTGGGTAGCGACATCGCGCTCTCCAATGCCATGGCTCGAGAGATCATCCATGCGGGCCTCGCGCACGATCGCTTCATCGCGAACTCGACGTCAGGCTTTGAGGCGTACCGGGCTTCAGTGGAGGCCTACACGCTCGAGTTCGCCGAGCCGCTCACCGGCATCCCGGCCGACGTGATGCGCGATGCTGCCCACGCATTCGCCACCGCGGACCGCGCAATGATCTGCTGGACGCTCGGCATCACGGAACATCACAACGCCGTGGACAACGTGCTCGCGCTCATCAACCTCTGCCTCCTCACCGGGCATGTGGGGCGCTGGGGCTCGGGCTGCAACCCGTTGCGGGGACAGAACAACGTGCAGGGCGGTGGCGACATGGGCGCCATTCCCAACAAGCTGGCCGGCTTCCAGGACATCGAGCTCGATCACGCCGCTCGCGCGCGGTTCGAGAAGGCCTGGCACACCACCATTCAGCCGAGGTCTGGCAAGAATCTCACGCAGATGCTGCACGCCATGGCCGCCGGGGATCTGACGTCGCTCTTCGTCATCGGCGAGAACCCCGCGCAATCCGACGCCGATGGGGATCACGTCGAAGCAGCGCTGCGCGGACTCGATCATCTGGTGGTTCAGGAGATCTTCCTCACAAAGACCGCCGAGCTCGCGCACGTGGTGCTGCCGTCAACTGCGAGCTGGTGCGAAAGCGACGGCACGGTGACGAACAGCGAGCGCCGGGTGCAGCGCGTGCGCAAGGCGATGGAGGCGCCCGATGGTGCGCGCGACGAGCTCTGGATTCTCTCGGAGATCGCGCGTCGCATGGGCCACGCGTGGCCCACGCCCACCGCAGAGGACGTGTGGAACGAGGTTCGCATGCTCGCACCGGACTTCGTGGGGGGAATGAGCTATGCGCGACTCGACGAGCATCACGGACTCCAGTGGCCGTGTCCGGATGAAGCGCATCCGGGAACACCATTTCTTCACAAGCGACTCTGGGAGACTCCAGTGGGTGGAATGCCCGCACCGTTCACGGTTGTCGAGTACTCGCCGCCGAGTGAGGATCGCACGCCGGAGTTTCCCATGCTGTTGACGACCGGGCGTCGTCTCGAGTCGTACAACACGGGTGTGCAGTCCGGCGGATACGACTCCCCGTTGCACCTGGGCGAATCGCTCGACATCTCGCCGGAGGATGCCACGCGCCTGGGCATAGCGGATGGCGACGAGGTGCGCGTGACCTCGAGGCGTGGCAGCGTGATCGCATCGGCGCGCGTCGACCCTTCACTCCGCCAGAACCTCGTCTTCATGACCCTGCATTTCCCCGACGAGGTACGCACCAACATCCTCACGCTGGATGTCTCCGATCCCAAGTCCGGCACCGCGGAGTTCAAGGCGTGCGCTGTGCGAGTAGAGCTCGCGCAGGCCCCTGTGGCGGGACGCGCCTGAATGGACATTCGCCTTCCCGACGCGGAGCCAACAGCGGAGGAGCGCGCTGCCGTTGACGCCATGATCGGCTCACCCACGTCCGCGTGGGACGGCGGCGAGCGCGGCTCGGCGCGCGACGCGCACACCGCACTCGGTGGCGCGTCGGTGCGTGGACGGAGGAACGAGTTGGTACCCGCACTCCAGGCACTTCAGGCGCGTGTGGGCTGGATCAGCGAGGGCGGACTCGGCTATGTGTGCGAGCGCCTGAACGTTCCCCCTGCAGACGCGTGGGGCGTTGCGACGTTCTACGCACTGCTGGCAACGTCACCGCGCCCGAAGCGCGTCCTGCATGTGTGTTCCGACATCGCCTGCGTGGCGCGTGGCGCGCACGACATCGAGCGTGCGCTCGAGACATCCATTGGTCCGGCGATCGGCGGCGCGCCCGCAGACGACGCAGTGCTGCAGCGCGACTCCGATTGCGCGTGGATGCACTCGCCCTGCCTCGGCATGTGCGACATGGCGCCGGCGGTGTTCCTGGCGGCGGCTGGTGAGTCCGTGCAAGAGAGTCTGCATGGCCACCTTACGGCAGAGGGCGCAGTATCACTTTGTCGTCCTGAGCGGAGCGAAGGACCTGCTCTTTCACATCATGAAGAGCAGGTCCTTCGCT
>JAYVNZ010000232.1:0-4658 GCA_043758185.1 Gemmatimonadaceae bacterium
TTCGTTGGCAAGGACGAGTTCTATCCCACGGCACAGGTCACCAGGCCGCACTTCACCACGTACGGACTCGGTTGGTTCGAGCAGGACTTCCGCGGACGGTTTCTCGCGTTTCACACGGGCTCGCTCGCGGGACGCACGGCCATCGTCGGCCTGCTACCGGACCAGCGCGCGGGGGTCTACATCTTCGGCAATGCCGACCACGTGGAATTCCGCCACGCGTTGATGCTGAAGACGCTCGACCTCATCGCGGGGACAAATGGCGAGGCGCCGCGGGACTGGAGCGCCGAGTTTCTCGCACTTTACGGCAGGCTTCGCGCGACGGCGGACTCGTCGAAGGCTGCGTCGGACGCGAAGCGTGTTTCCGGAACACAGCCAACGCTGCCGCTCGACGCATACGCAGGCACCTACACGCATCCCGCATGGGGCACGCTCGTTGTCACGAACGAGCAGGGCGTGCTGCACGCGCGCATCGGCCTTGGCCCGAGCAACACCGGGCCACTCGCACACTGGCATTTCGACACCTTCCGTGCCACGCTCGGCGACGGACGCGATGGGACGACGACGATGCAGTTCGTGCTCGGCGCGGACGGCAAGGTCGCACGGGTACTGATGAATGGAAGCGAGGGCTACGCGTTCGTGCGCTGAACGCGCAGGCCAAACCTGCGATCCGCCTGAGCGGTTTGCGTTACGGCCTGGGCGCGCCGCCCTCGCCGCGACTCAACCGATACAGCACCAGCGCCGCACGCTTCGTCTGCACTGGAAGCATGCGAAGGTCCGCGGTCTCCTTGTCGCTATGGTCATCGTGGCCACTCAGCCCGATGCCGTCGATCTTCATCGGCACCATCGCCGCGACAAACGCGATGTCCGCCGCACCAGCGCGCGACGGATCTACAGCGACCACCGGCCCGCTGCCGATATCGCGGCTCGCCTTGTCGAAGAGCGCGAGCAGCCGCCTGTTCCCGTCACTCGGCGCCATGGGCGGGTAGCCGTTCTCGTCGAACGACACCTCGGCCGTGGTGAGCGGAAGATGCCGCGCCGCGATGGCGCGCATCGCCGCTTCCGTGCGCGCGAGCTGCTCGGGCGAGAGGGTGCGCATGTCGCCAGTGACGACAACCTCTCGGCTGATCACGTTGTGCTTGCCCGACGCGGTGCCCTGGCTGCCCGTGCTGTCGATGCCGACTTGCGAGCCGCCGAGGATGAGGCCGGGGCTGAAGGCGAGATAGGGTTCGCGCGAGAGCGTTGTATAGAACTCGTTGAGGATGCGCGCCGCCTCGAAGGTTGCGCCGGCGCCCATGTCGTCATGGAAGATCTGCGACGCGTGGCCCGGCTTGCCGCCGGTGTTGAGCGTCCACGAGGTGGCGCCGCGGCGCGAGATGACGGCGCTTCCCGGATCACCCGCGCCGTCCTCGAAGCCGAGTGCGAACTCGGCGCCCTGCGCTGCGTCGACGAGCGCGCGGCGCGCCTCGGACACCGGACGGCCCGCATCCTCCTCGTCACCGTCGAAGACCACCGTCACGTTCATCGACGCGAGGGCGCCCGCGTCGTGCAGTGCGCGGAGTGCGTGCAGCATGATGACGTCGCCGCCCTTCATGTCGATGATGCCGGGGCCGGTCGCAGTGGAATCATCGAGGCGCACGAACTTCTGGAATGGACTACCGGGTTCGAACACGGTGTCCAGGTGACCGATGAGCAGGATCTTCGGGCCCGATGCGCGATGTTCGGCCACGAGATGGCCGGCGCGCTTGAATGCCGCACCGTCCACCCACCGTGTGGTGAAGCCGAGCGAGTCAAGCTGTGTACGCAGGATGGCGCCCACCTGTCGCACGCCGGCGAAATTCTGCGTGCCGCTGTTGATATTCACGATCCGCTCGAGGAGTGCGAGCGCGGCACTGTTGTGCGCATCGACCGCGCGAGTGATGCGTGCCTCGGCATGGGAGAGCGTAATGCCCTGCGCGCGGCCGGTTGACGGAGCGGCGCAGAGCACGGCCGCCGCGGCGAGATACCGCAGTGCGCGAGCGGTGCTCATGGGGTGTGAGAGTCTCAAGGGGGATGCGGGAATGGAGGTTGTTCGCTGCCGTGGCCTTCACGGCATCCTCGTGAATTCACTGTGGGGCAGGTGCCTCGAACAAGGTACAATCTCCCGACTGGTGATCACTGCTCCGACGCGTATATTCTGCCTCAGCAAGCTCGAGCGTTATCCACTCGACACGAGGATGAACGATCCAACAGCCGTCCAAGGTAGCGACGCCCGGTGCGACGTATACCAGCGTCACTATCACACGACCGGGTACACCGCCGATGGTGGACCCCGCGGTTCACGACCGAATTCACACCCTGTGGGACGAGCTGGCCGCATTCGAGGCGGCGCAGAGTGCCGTCGCCCTTCTCCACCTGCTGAGCACCGTCGCCGGGATGATCGGCGCCGAAAACGCCTACTGGTTCGGCGCCGTGCGCATGGTGGATGCCGACGGCGATCCGCTGCTCGGGTGGAGACCGCGCGGAATTCGATACCTCAAGCCGCTGCCCGACGACACCACGTTCACCCGTGACCGCCTTCGATCAATCGATCGAGGTGCCATCGATGAATCCACCGTGGCGCAGGTGCGACTGGCGGGAACGTACCGGGCCAACCGCCTCTGCGACCTCGTCTCCGCCGAGTGGTTCAAGGGCGAGACCTACAAGGGCTACCTCGGCCGCGGCGTGCACGACTCGCTGTCCGTGGGCGCGCCGGTGAGCTCGGTGGCCGAGGGGTACTATGGGTTCCTGCGGATGCGGGCCGACGATCCGTTCACGGAGGCAGAGCGTTACGTCGCGCTGTATGCCATGCGCGGGCTCACGTGGTTTCATCGCCAGGTGCTGCTTGCGCACGGGCTGCTTGTCGCGCGGTCGCCGTTGTCGCCCATCGAGCGACGCGTGTTCGCACTGCTGCTCACGGAGCAATCCGAGAAGAGCATCGCCATGTCGCTCGGCGTGTCGCCGTCCAGCCTTCATACATATGTGCGCGATGTGGTGAAGAAGTTCGGGGTGAGCGGTCGCAAGGGACTCATCGCGCTGTGGCTCGGCAGGCAGAGCTGAGCGATTTGCACGGCTGATCGCGGGACCCCTCCACAATCAGGGAGGGGTGTTTTCCCCCGCCCTCGCATGCATTGTCAGCGCGTTGGAGCGCCGACGCTGGCCATTCCAAGGCACAGGTAGCGAAATGCTGCCCGGCAGCGGTGTGTATTCCCCCACCCCTGACCCAGAATGCGGCCGCTAGCCGCCCTGAGCTTCGCCCCCCGCCCCATCCCCACTTTCCTTCAAGGAATCAGAATGAACGTTCGTGCAGTTTCCACGATCGCCGCGTGCGCGATCCTCATATCGTCGTGCTCCAATGAAAGCCTCCGGCCGCTTTCGCCGGCGTTGGGCGTCCCCTCGACGCCGTCCGCCGATGTCAGCGCCGTGCCGACGGTCTACACCAGCGGCGTCTCCCCGGTCACGACGTACGACCCCATCTTCCCCGCGACCGCGGATCTCACCTGGCAGACAACGTCGTGCACGACTGTCCCCGCCGTCGGTCTCAACGCAAACTGGCTGAATCCACACGCTGCATACGATGTTGGAAGCCACCCCTGGCTCTACTCCCTGTTCACCGCGAAGTGGATCAACGCCTGGAATTACCTGGCCTCGCGCGGCCCGGGCGGTCAGAGCTGGACGAAGTACACCACGCCGGTCAACGGAGTGGGCACGTACGTGCTTCGTCTCCTGGCCGACAACTGTTCGTGGGTATACATCGACAATAACCTCGTCGGCGTGCAGCCGGCAGACTGGAACCCACAGAACACAACGTATTCCGTGTCCCTCGATGGCAACCCTCACACCCTCACCTTCGTCATCTTCGACGGCGGCGGCGCAGCGGGTGGCAAGTTCCGCATGGAGACGTACGACTCATACATCGTCAACGGCGGTAGCGCGAGTAACATCTCCAAGAGCCCTACGGGCACCACGGTCAGCTTCGGCGCCGGCCCATTCCCGTATACGGGCTCGGCGTACACGGCGACCGCAACGGTAAGCAGTGGTGCAGCCGCGACGATTGCCTATTCCGGCGATTGCGTGAGCGTCGGTAGCACGTGCACCGCGACCGCCACCTATGCGGGCGACGCGACCCACACTGGGAGCTCCGCGACGGCAAGCATCACCATCACCGCGGCCCCGAGCACCACGACGGTCACCTTTGGCGCAGGTCCGTTCGTCTACTCAGGCTCGGCGTTCACCGCAACCGCGAGCGTGAGCCCCGCCGGCAGCGCAACGATCGTCTATTCCGGCGACTGCACGAACGCCGGCAGCAGCTGCACCGCCACGGCCACGTATGCCGGCGACGCAACCAACGCCGGGAGCTCCGCAACGGCGAGCATCATCATCACCAGGGCCACGAGCGCTACGACGGTCGGCTTTGGCGCCGGCCCGTTCGTCTACAAGGGCTCGGCGTTCACTGCAACCGCAGCTGTGAGCCCCGCGGGTACCGCGAGCATCGCGTACACCGGTGACTGCACGAACGCCGGCGTCAGCTGCACCGCGACGGCCACGTATGCCGGCGACGCGAACCACGAGGGGAGTACTTCGGCGCCAGCGAGCATCACCATCGCCAAGGCGTCGAGCGCTACGACGGTCAGCTTTGGCGC
>JAYVNZ010000233.1:0-3342 GCA_043758185.1 Gemmatimonadaceae bacterium
GGCCGCGAAGATGCAGGCGTACTCGCATCCGATCACACCGCCGCCCAGGACGATCATCGATGCCGGGATGCGCTCCAGCGTGAGCAGGGAGTCGCTATCGACGATGACTTCCCCGTCGATGTCGAAGCCGACCGGCGCCAGCGGAGACGATCCTGTCGCGACGAGGATGACCTCACCGGTGATGCGACGCGGCGCGACCCCGTACCGCGTGATCTCCACGGTGTAGGCGTCGATGAGGCGGGCGGCACCCTGGATGGTGTGGATGCCGTGCTTCTCGATGTTCTCGTCGATGAGGTGCCACGCGGACTCGATCACCGCGCGTTCGCGATGCATGAAGTCGCTGATCGTGATGTTCTGCTTGACCCGCAAGTCGACGCCGTAGAGCCCACGCTGGCGCAGGCCGGAGAAGTAGAGTGCGGTTTCGCGCAGCGTCTTGCTGGGAATGGTGCCGGTGTTCACGGCCGCGCCGCCGGGCTTGGGCGCGCGTTCGATGAGGCAGACGCGCTTGCCGAAGTACGCCGCTTGCGCTGCGCCCTTCTCCCCGGCGGGACCGGATCCGATGACGATGAGGTCGTAGTGCTCGGGAGCGCTCACGCAGTGGGGGCAGGGGGAAGGGCGGGAACGAGCAGGGCGTCTTCGCGATAGACCATCCAGCCCGTTGCCTCTTCGGCAACGAGTTCGACCTCGGTGCCCAGCGGCAGGGTCAAGTTAGGATTGTCGTGGCCCGCCGGAAAGTCCATGATTACGGGAACGCCGAGATCGGCGACCAGATCCAGGACGAAATCCTCGAATTCGTCCTCCTCCGATCGATCCAGGGAGAGGTGGCCAAACACGATCCCGCGCACCTTGGCGAGCAGTCCGGAGGCGCGGAGTTGCACGAGCCGTTCGTCCACGAAGGACATGGGGTCGCGGACCTCCTCGAGGAAGAGGATGGCATCGGTGGTATCGATTTCGTACGGGGTGCCGATGGTCTGCTGCACCAGCGCGGTGTTGCCCCCTACCAGCCGTCCCGACGCCCGGCCGGGACGTACCGTGCGGGAGACGTCGCGGCCGATCTTCGCGGTGGGACGGGCAGAGGTGAGCGCCGTGAACAGGGACGAGGTGGTGACATCGCGGGCGCTGGGGATGAGGTCGTCCACGGTGGGGCCATGAAAGGCGCGCAGGCCGGCCATCCGCATGAGCCATTGGTGCAGCACCGTCACATCGGAATAACCCACGAATGACTTGGGGTGCGCCCGGAACAGCGCGGGGTCGAGGTATGGGAGCATCCGGACCGCGCCGTATCCGCCGGTGCCGCTGATGAGTGCCTTCACCCGCGGGTCTACCCACATGGCGGTGAAGTTGGCCGCTCTCCGCTCATCCTCCGCGCGCTGGTAGCGTCGCGTGGTCGAGAGTTCGGGATCCAGGAGCACGGCGTACCCCGCGCGCTCGATGGCGCGTACGCCGCGCGCGAGCCACCTCGGGCGCGGGGAGTACGACGATGCGACGACGCCGATGGTATCTCCTTTCTGCAGCGGCGGGGGCTGGAGCAGCGGCGTCTGTGTCATGCGGGAAGGTTGCTGGCGCCGAGCCAATCCGCCAGAAGGGCCACGATGCTGGTTCCCGATGAGGGGTGGGCCGGCCGCGCGATCCCGTCACTACGCATCCGCACATCGCCGGGCCGGTGCGCGATTTTCCAGGCCACCGCCCTGCGCTAGATTAGGAGATATGGCAGCCCCACGTTCCAACGAGCCCGCTACGTACTTCCGCAAGGGATTCGGCCTGAAGGCCGAGGTCCGGGAGGACCTGTCGGACGACTACAACGGCAGGCTGGTGGACGCGCTGCGCGAGCAGGATTACACGCTCGTGGTGGGTGACGTGACGATTCGCCTGGCGAAGGAATTCGGCTTCTGTTACGGTGTCGAGCGGGCGGTGGAGTACGCCTACCAGACGCGCCGAAAGTTTCCCGACCGCCAACTGCGGCTCGTGGGGGAGATCATCCACAATCCGCACGTGAACGCCAAGCTGCGCGGCATGGGCATCGACATTCTCGAGCCGAACGACGAGGGATTGTTCGACTTCTCGGTGATCGCCCCCGAGGACGTGGTGATCCTCCCCGCGTTCGGCGTCACCATTGCCGCCTTCCAGGCGCTGCAGGCCATTGGCTGCGTGATGGTTGATACGACCTGTGGCTCGGTGCTGAACGTGTGGAAGCGGGTCGATGCCTATGCGCGTGACGGCTTCACGGCGCTGATTCACGGCAAGCACCATCACGAGGAGACGCGGGCGACCGCGTCACAGGTGATGAAGCATGCCGGTGGACAGTACCTCGTGGTGCGGCACATGGAGGAGGCGCGGATCGTCACGGAATACATCGAGGGCCGAGGGTCGCGTGAGGCGTTCCTCACGCGATTTGCACATGCGGCGTCGCCGGGCTTCGATCCGGACGTGCACCTGGAGCGCATCGGTGTGGCGAACCAGACGACCATGCTGGCGAAGGAATCCCTTGCCATCGGCGAGGAGGTGGGGCAGGCGATGGCGCGCGCGCGCGGAGCGGACGTGCGCGCCACGAATTTTCGTACCTTCGACACGATCTGCAGCGCCACGCAGGAACGGCAGGATGCCGTGCTCGAGCTGCTCGAGGAGCCGCTGGACGTCGTGGTGGTCATTGGCGGCTTCAACTCGAGCAACACCATTTCCCTGGCGATGCTGTGCGCGGAGCGGCTGCCGACCTACCACATCGAGGATTCCAACGGCATCGATCCCGAGGCAGGCACCATCCACTACCGCCTGCCGGACGTGAAGCACGTCGAGGTGACGCTCGCGGGGTGGCTGGCCGCCAGTGGCCCATTGCGCATTGGCGTCACGGCTGGCGCGAGCACGCCGAACAACAAGATCGGCGATACCGTTGCGCGGCTGCTTGCCACGCGCGGCCTGATGTTCACGGCCGGCTGACCGCGACAGGTCTGGTTCCGCTCCGCCCGCCAGGATGCTTCCCTACTTCACGCAGTACGTGGCACTCGGCGACTCGATGTCGATCGACCTCTTCCCGGCGCTCGACGCGGGCGAGATCGACGTGGCCGTGGCGCTCGAGCGCGATCCGACCGTGGGGAACGTGGCGCCCATTGGCGCGGCCTCGCTGTTGTACCAGAACGATGATGCGCGCTGGCCGGACGACCAGGGCGACGACCTGGTGTCACGCTATCCGGGGATCGTGCTGCAGAATCTCGCGAGCGATGCCGCCACGATCGGCGATGTGTTCGGCGAGCAACTGGTGCGGCTCGGCGAGAGCGACGAGCAGGCACTGGTCACGCTGACGGTTGGGGGGAATGACCTGTTGAGCGCGTTCGCGAACCGTCCCCG
>JAYVNZ010000234.1:0-2261 GCA_043758185.1 Gemmatimonadaceae bacterium
TCTTCGGCGAAGGCAGCTCCATGGGGCCGCTCTCGGACTCCATGAAAGTCCTCGAGCGCACGGGGCAGGGCGACCTCAAATACCCAGTCACGTGGACCACACTCGGCGAGGGCCTCGATGCGCTCGTCGAACACGGCGTGTCGCTGAATGTCGCGTCGTTCATCGGAGCCGCGACGGCGCGCATCCACGAGATCGGCTGGGACGATCGCGCGCCGACCGCGGTCGAGCTGTCCCGCATGCAGGCGCTCGTCCGCCAGGCCATGGACGAAGGCGCGCTCGGCGTCGCCAGCGCGTTGATCTATGCGCCGGGCGTATATGCCAAAACATCGGAGCTCGTCGCACTCGCCAGGGCCGCGGCACCCGCCGGTGGCATCTACATCTCCCACATGCGCAGCGAGGGCGGCCATCTGCTCGAGGCAGTGGATGAGTTGCTCACCATTTCGCGCGAGGCGAACATCCGCGCCGAGATCTACCATCTCAAGGCCGCGGGGCAGCAAAACTGGGGAAAGATGGATGCGGTGATTGCGAAGGTGGATTCCGCACGGCGTGCCGGTGCGGCAATCACGGCGGACATGTACACATACACCGCGGGAGCAACGGGCCTCGATGCGTCCATGCCGCCGTGGGTGCAGGAAGGAGGCTATGCGGCTTGGGCGAAACGGCTGGGCGATCCGGCGATGCGTGCGCGCGTGAAGCGCGAGATGGAAACGCCCAATGGCGGATGGGAGAACCTGTACCTCGCCACTGGCTCACCCAACCGGGTTCTGCTCGTCGGCTTCAAGGCCGATTCGCTCAAGCAGTACACCGGCAAGACGCTCGGCGAAGTTGCGCGGCTACGTGGCACGTCGCCAGAGGAGACCGCGATGGATCTCGTCATCAGGGACGGCAGCCGAGTCGGTACCGTCTACTTCCTGATGAGCGAGGACAACGTGCGCCGGCAGCTCGCGCTGCCATGGGTGAGCTTCGGCTCCGACGAAGGCGCGTATTCGGCATCAGGCGTCTTCCTGTTGTCACATGCGCATCCTCGCGCCTATGGAAACTTTGCGCGTTTCCTAAGCAAGTATGTGCGAGACGAACATGTCGTGACGTTCGAGGAGGGGATTCGTCGCCTCAGCGCACAACCGGCCGACAACCTGCGGCTGCACGACCGTGGGCACTTGAAGGTGGGGTACTTCGCCGATGTCGTGGTGTTCGATCCGAAGACGATTCGCGATAACGCGACGTTCGACACACCGGCGCAGTACGCCACCGGCGTCCGTGCCGTGTACGTCAACGGCGTCGCAGTCCTGGATGGTGGCGAGCCAACGGGCGCAATGCCTGGCCGTGTGGTGCGGGGCCCTGGCTGGACTGGCTGGAAATAAGCGATCGTTGTTGCAGAATGGAGACGTCACTCACTCGTCATCAATGATTGCCATGCGCCGTCCGATCGTCCTTGCCCTCCTACTCGTTGCCGCCGCGGGTAGCCTGAGCGCCCAGGATCATTCCAGGGAGAGCCAGTTCCGCGAGCTCGACACATACATCCAGCGCGGCATGGCGGCGTGGAACCTTCCCGGCCTCTCCATCGCCGTCGTCGCGAATGACTCGGTGCTGTTCACGAAAGGCTACGGCGTTCGTTCCCTGGCTGCGAACGGCGCTGTCGACACGAATACCGAGTTCGGCATCATGAGCACCACGAAGGCCATGACGGCGCTCGCGGTCGCCATGCTGGTTGACGACGGCAAGCTTGCGTGGAACGACCGCGTCACCAAATGGCTCCCGGAGCTCGAGTTCTCCGACCCGTTCGTCACCAGGGACGCCACCGTGCGCGATCTGCTCACGCACAACCTCGGGGTCCCCAACGCCGACCTGATGTGGGCTCGGCTCGATCTCTCACGCGAGGACATCTTCCGCCGAGTGCGATACCTCGCACCCGCGTATCCGCTGCGGGGTGGCTTTGTCTACTCGAACGTGATGTACGGCGCCGCGGGCGAAGTCGTCGCCCGCGCGAGCGGCATGTCCTGGGAGGACTTCATCGCCTCGCGCATCTTCCGGCCGCTCGGCATGTCTCACTCCTATTCGACGTACGGCCGCATGCAGGCGGTCGAGAAGGGCAACGTCAGCGCGCCGCACTTCAGGATCCGTGACACGCTGCGTGTCATCGACGATGAAACGGTGGACCTGCTTCCGTCAGCCGGCGCCGTGTGGAGCAATGCCACTGACATGGGCCGGTGGGTGCGCTTCCTCCTCGACAGCGGCCGCGTGAACGGCAAGCGCCTGGTGTC
>JAYVNZ010000235.1:0-1876 GCA_043758185.1 Gemmatimonadaceae bacterium
CGAGCGATTTCCGGAATGGCCAGCCAGGCGCTCGTGGCAGTGAGTGGCACCGGCATGCTCGGTGTTCCGGGCGTGGCGGCTCGCGTGTTCACCGCGCTCGCAGAACTGCACATCTCCGTGTCCATGATCTCGCAGGCGTCGTCGGAACAGTCGATCTGCTTCACCATTCCCGCGGATCGCGCTGCGGAAGTCGCCGACCGCCTGGGCGATGCATTCGCCGAAGAGCTGGCGCGTCGTGAGGTCGACGAGATCATCGTGCGGTCCGGCCTCACCACCGTCGCGGTGGTGGGGTCCGGCATGGCGCGAACCCCCGGCATTGCCGCACGCATCTTCAACGCCGTCTCACATGCCGGCGTGAACGTCATCGCCATCGCCCAGGGCTCGTCGGAGCGCAACGTGTCGTTCGTTGTCGACGAGACCGAAGCCCCTGCGGCGGTGCGCGCCGTGCATGCGACATTTCGCCTGGACAAGGTGGGTGGGGGCAAGGCTGCGCGTCATGCTGAACCGACCGACATCATCCTCCTCGGAATGGGCCGAGTGGCGCAGGAACTCGTGACGCAGTTCGCAGCCCTGCCGCCACGGAAGGGCAAGGTAATGCGCATCGTGGGGCTCATCGATCGCAGCGGGTACGTATTCCGCGCGCGTGGCATGACAGCGCGGCAACTCGCGACGGTGGTGCAGGACAAGCAGCGGGGGATCGCACTCGACCAGGCCGCCGCCGGTCGTGCGGCCAGCGCCCTGGAGGCCGTGAACTTCATGGCGTCGCATGCACTGACGCGGCCCGTGCTCGTGGACGTCGCCAGCGGCGATACAGCGGCCGCGCTGGCGAGCGCTGTGGCGCACGGAATGGATCTCGTGCTGGCCAACAAGGCGCCGCTGGCGTCTCGCATGGGTGAGGCGCGCCGCATCCTCCAGGACGCTCGCGACAGCGGCCGCCGCGTGTTGCACGAAGCGACCGTTGGTGCGGGGCTGCCCATCATTGATACCTTGCAGCAACTGCACGCGTCCGGCGACCGTGTGGACAGTGTGGACAGCTCTCCTTCGGGGACGATGGGCTTTCTCTTCAGCGAGATGGGACGCGGGCGTAAATTCTCCGACGTGGTTGTCGACGCCATGGCGCGCGGCTACACGGAACCGGATCCGCGCGACGACCTGTGCGGACTCGACGTGGCCCGAAAGGGGCTGATCCTCGCGCGCATGCTCGGTTACGCGGGCGAGATGAGCGACGTGAGCGTGGAGTCGCTCGTGCCCGAATCCCTCCGAGCCGTGACGGCATCGGAGTTTCTCGCGCAGCTCCCCGGGTGCGACGCGGAGTGGGCACAACGCGTGAACGATGCGCGAAACCGGGGTGAAGTGCTCCGCTATCGCGCGCGCGCGACGCGCGGTGGTGTGAAGGTGGGGCTCGTGAGCGCGCCGGTGGGCAGTGCGCTCGCCTCGCTCGACGGAACGGACAACCTCTTCGTGTTCACCACTGCGCGCTATCGCAACCGTCCGCTCGTTGTCTCCGGCCCTGGTGCGGGCGTGGAAGTGACCGCGGCAGGTGTCCTTGGCGACGTGCTGCGACTCACCACGGCATGACGAACCTTCTCACGCGCGTACAGGCAACCACACCCGGCGGCATCGGCAATCTGGGGCCCGGCCTCGACGTGCTGGGATGCGCCATTGCCGGTGCACGCGACGAGGTGATTGCGGAGTGGTGCGGCACCCCGGGGATCACGGTGGTCGAACCCGGCCATCCGGACCTTCCACGCTCCCCACGCAAGCACACATCGGCCATCGCCGCTGCCGCGGTCCTGCACGCCGCATTGCGAGCGGGCGCGCATCCAGCCGGGGATGGCATTGCGCTCACGGTGCGGAAGGGACTGCCGCTCTCGGG
>JAYVNZ010000236.1:0-28179 GCA_043758185.1 Gemmatimonadaceae bacterium
AATGAAGCGCGCTACCTGCACTGGAGGTGGAAAGGCGTCCGGCATCACACCGCCGGTGCGCATCTTCGCTTTCGCTCCGGTGCGTGCAATGCAATCCACCCGCGGGGCCGGATCCGCATCCAGTGGAATTTCCGCGTACAGTGCGCACGCGGTGCCGACTGCGTTCGCCGCATCCTCGATGGCGTGCAGCGTGGGCGTGCGCGCCTCGGCCGCCTGGACGTGGAAGACACCGTGCGCGATGGCCGCGTGAATGCTCGCCGCGTCGCGCGCAAGATCATCGCCGATGAGGACCGACACGGGCCACGGCGCGCCGTGCACCGGCATCAGGGCGGCGGCCTCCGCGAGCCGGTCTGCCGGAAGCACAAGCCGCCCGAGCGCCCAGGACTGCGCGGACGCGCCCGCGGCGAGGTACTCCGCGCACACCGCCGGCAGGGACAGCGCGGCGGGTGGAAACAGGCCCGCATAGTCGATCGACCCCGCGAGCAGCGCGCGCAGCGGAGCCGATGCCATGGCGTCAGGCTTTCTTCGGTGCGAGAATCGACCCGCGGCACCTGGCCGCACCGCAGCGGCATGCGTAGAACTTCTCGTCGGCCGCGGTGTGTTCGTCCGTGCGCTCGTACTGGTAGTCGTACAGCAGCTCCTCGCCCGTCTTGATGTTGCGGCGTGCCTCGATGAAGATGCGCTTGCGATCGTCGACCGCCTCGCAATTGCCGTCGCACGAATGATTGAGGAAGCGCGCCGCATTGCCGTTCACGGCGCCGTCGATGACGACCTTGTCGTCCACGGTGAAGAGGAAGGTATGGTGACGGCCCATGCGGTCATCGTCGTAGCGCTTGTCGGCGGTACGCCAGGAAATGCGCTGTCCGGTGTATTCCACGATACGCGTGCCCTTCTTGATGGGCCGTGCGGCAAACGCTCCGGTGCCCTGGATCTTCGAGGTGCGCAGCTCGATGTACGGGTTGGGCTCCTCCTTCCAAGGGTAGCGGGCGAGGATGCCGCGCTTGGCGGTAGAGCGGCTGGTCCCGGCCTTTCGAACCGGCGCGGTCCGTGACTTCTTCGTGATGGGACGCTTCGTCTTCTTCGCGCTGCCGAGCTTTTTCTTCGTGGCCATCAGGTGAGTCCGGGACGTGTCTTGAGATAGGCGTCTGCCGCATGGCGCAGGGCCAGGAGGGATGATGCCTCCAGTTCGTATTCCATCTGCATGCTGCCGAGGTTTTCAGCGCTGTGCTTCGCCGACACGCCTCGGCCGAGCGCATCGCACCCGGCATGTCGTCGTGCAAACTCGCGGCTGGCGTGCCAGAGGGCGTTGGCCTTGTGCCACCACGCCTCGTCACCGTCAGGGTGCACGTGGGCAGCGGCCTGCGTGTACGCATCGGACAGCTCGGCCAGCGACCCGTCGCACATGGCGCAGAGGGCGTCGATGTGCTTGTGCTCGAGCTCGGGCTCTTCGCTGCCGGACAGCTTCGCGGCGCGATCGTGCTGGCGGCAGCACTCGATGGCGGCGTGATAGAGGGCGTCTGCACGGGATTGCACCGCAAGCATCGGGTCGTGCGGAGCGGCTGTAGTGTGGCGCGTTGCGTTTGGCATGACGACTGGATCGATGGGCAATGCCGAGCGGTTGCCCGGCCGCCTTGAAAGATGTGCGCGCACACGCCCTACTCCAAGTGCCTGCCGCGCGCGGAATTCCGTGGCGCCAGGGGTACATCGTGCCGCCGTCCGTGACTCGCGGCGCCACCAGTAACGTTTCGCGCGTCCGCGCGTCGAACGTGACGGAGGCCGGACACGGCGTCCGTACCCTTTCGCCAACCTTCGCCTCGTGTCGCCCGCATGCGCGTGCTTTCGCCCAACGCCGTCATCGCCTTCGTCGCCCCTGTACTCCTGGTGCTCGCCGCCTGTGGTGGCTCTGATTCGCCGACGACCACCCCCGCTATTGCGCGGGTGACCGTCTCGGCACCCAGTCCCGCGTTGAGCGTGGGGCAGTTCACGACTCTGTCTGCGGCTGCCTATGGGGCGACCGGGCTGCCGATAACCGCTGCCGGCGTTGCAGTGTGGAGTTCGAGTGCGCCAGCAGTGGCGTCAGTGGACCAGGCGGGCAAGGTGAGCGGAGCAAAGCCGGGATCAGTAACGATCACCGCCGATATCGCGAACGTGAAGGGTTCACTTACCATCGCCGTGGTCCGTCCGGACACCATCTTCACCCCGGGAATTGCCTTCAGCCCCAACACGCTCACGGTGCTCGCGGGTGCGACAGTCATATTTGCGCTGGGCTTTGACGGCATCGGGCACGACGTGCGGTTCGCCGCGACGAGTGGCGCTCCCTCCGACATTCCCGTGACGACACGACAGTACGTCGCGCGCGTGTTCGCGAAGGCGGGCAGCTTTTCCTACATCTGCCCCACCCACCCTGAAATGACGGGCGTGATCACGGTGCAGTAGCGTCGCTCGTGGCAGATCGCTCGTGCATGCGACACGGTCGCGGAGGCCAGCGCCCCGCGACCGTCTGCATTGCTACCCCACCGGCACAGCTAGCGCGTTGCGCCCCGCATCGTGGCGGTCCAACCTGGGAATACCGCGGCCAGGCTGGTGCTGCCGAGCCGGTTCTGGACGATCTCGGCGAGGATGTCACGGTAGTCGATGGTCACCTTGAGATCCTGCCCGTTCTCGAGGTTGGGCTGTGCAAGCCCCGGCCAGTTGTTCACCATCACGCGCCCGCCCGCGATGTTCTTGCCCATGGCGAACATCACGGTTCCGCGTCCATGGTCCGTTCCATTGCTGCCATTCTCGCGCGCGTTGCGCCCGAATTCCGATACAGCTACTGCCGTTACGCCATTCGTGACCGCCGTGGAGATGACGTCGGCGTAGAACGCAGCGAGGCTGTTGGAGAAGTCCTGCATCGTACGGTACATGGACCCGAAGAGCGGATCCTGCGCCGAGTGCGTATCCCAGCCGCCGATATCCACCTGTGCGGCCTCGATGCCGATGTCGGCCTTGATGAGCGCCGCAACGGACTTGAGCGCGTTGCCGAATCCCGTGTTGGGGTACACGGCGCCATTGGCCGGCCTGTACGCCGCAAAGCCGATGGTCTGCAGTAGCGCCACGGTATTGGTGGCATCCAGCGCAGCGGCGTGGATGGGGTCGCTCGCGGCACTGTAGTCGCCCTGGAGAAAGGCGAGTCGCGCCGCGGACGTGCCTGACGCTCCGCCGAGTGAAAAGTTGGCAGGGTTGGAGATCGGGAGCGTTTTGGGCGCGCCGACCAGTGTCTTCTGCAGGCCGGACGACAGGCCGAGTGCGCGCAACGGCGCGTTGCTGCGAAGTGGGGGCACGGTGGCCAGGTGACGTCCCAGCCAGCCCGTCACGAGGGCAGGATCGTTGGGCTTGCCCACTTCCATGTACCGCTGCGCATCGAAATGCGACCGCGAGTTGTTGAACTGCCCCGTGGCATGCACCACGAGGAGGTCCTGTGCGGTGTACGCCGTCATCAGGCCCTGCATGGCCTGCGGAAAGGCGAAGAAGTTGTCGAGCGCGATTCCCTTGGTGGTGGTGGTGCCGGCTGCGTCGGGCCGCGGAATGGCGATGGTACTGCGGCCCGTGTAGTACGCCGGGTCTCCGAAAGGAACGCACAGCGAGAGGCCATCCGCGCCACCGCGCATGAACACGGAAAGCATGACATCGCGGGTGGACGCGTACGACTCCGCCAAGACCACCCTGGGCAACCACGCCGGGAAGTACGAGGCGGCAACGGCCCCCATGGAACCCGCGGCTGCCGTGCCCACGAACTGGCGGCGCGACAGTTCGCGGTACTCCGTGCATCCGGTATCCAGTTCGTCCACGTCGATTGTCATGGTGCCGGCGGCCTCAATACCACTGGAAGGAATTGGCGCTCATTGCGAGGGCAAGCGTTTCGCGCACGCGGGCGGCGGAATAGGTGCCCGCGTTGAGGTAGGTGGTCAACGACGTGCGAAGCTGAGGATCGATTTCGCCGGCGAACAGCCGCGCGTCGATGGCAGCCACCGTTGTCGTCGCGGTGTTGCCCTGCATGAATGGCGCGGGGTCCACAATGGTCTCCCCGGTGGCCAGCGCCGTGTAGTACGCGGCAAAGTTCCAGCGCGACATCACGTTGCCAGCCCAGTATTCCACCGTGTCCGGATACCCATCGGGCGTGTCCCACAGGAACAGCGGCTGGCCTGTCGTGGTGAGCTGCGCACTCACGTTCGCCACGTTGGTGACCGTGGGGGTGGATGTTCGCAGCGACGATGCGACGAGGTGGAACGGCCGCTTGAGCTTCATGGGCGCCGTACGGAGCCAGGCGGAATTGAGCGTGGCGCGGATCATCGCCTTGATGTCGCCGCCGGTGCTCGTGTAGGCCTGCGCCACCGCGTCCACCTGGGCGATGGTGGGATCGTAGGAGAGAAACCAGCGCAGCATCTTGGTGGCAAGGAACCGCGCAGTGCTGGGATGCGTCGCGAGGACGTCGAGCATCCGCTCGCCTTCCTTGATGGCTGCCCCCCCGACTGACGGCAACGTCGCCGCGATCGTGACACCCAGCACCGTTTTCGCGCCGAAGTCGTGCAGGCCCGCATTGAAGGAGAAATCGCCGCGACCCGCGATGGTCCAACCCGTCAGCACCCGGGACAGTTCGGCCACGTCATTCTGCGTATAGCCGCCATCCACGCCCAGGGTGTGGAGCTCCATGATCTCGCGCGCATAGTTCTGGTTGGGCGCGCCTGCCCTGCTCTGGTTCTGGTCCAGGTAGCTGAGCATTGCCCCACTCTTCGCGCTGGCGTAGAGCAAGTCGCGAAACTTGCCCAGCGCATGTGCGCGAATCACCTCGCGATCGTCGACCGCCTTGAGGTACCCCACCTTGGTGATGGAGATATTGAAGTGGTCGCTCCAGAATTCCACCATCCGCTCGTACAACTGGCGGTTGGAGAATGCCGCGCGATACAGGGTGGCCTGTTGCAACTGCTGACGCACCAGGTCCGCACTGACGGCAAAGAGTTGCGTGGTGGTCTGCGAGAGCAGCGGGTAGCGCGCCGTGATGAAGGCGTCCGTGGCCGCGTCGTCGATGTATTCATGGTCGAGCTGTCGTTCCATGAAGCCGCGAAAGCCGTAGCGCCGGGCGGCGAGCACGTCGGCATCGGTGACGGCGTACGAGATGCGTCGCAACAGGCGCGTGGTGTCACTCGCCCATTCGGGCGGCGCGACCGGCGTTTCGTTGGGAATGTTCGGCGTGGTGGGCAGCGGTCGCACCCGGGGGCGCCGGGTTGCCTGCGCGCCGGCGCGCTGCGGCAGCAAGGCCGCCACCGCCACGGCACCAGCCGCGAACAGCGCGCGCCGTGAGTGCGGTGCTTCATCCTGCTGGGATGCGGCGTCGGGCGCGTCCTGCGGCGGTGCGACGTCAGTGCTCATGCAGAACGCTCCAATAGGGCTTGTGCCAGTTGCGAGTAGGACGCAGCAATGTGAGCCTCGTTAAGATCGTCGTTTCCCGCTACCTGTCCAGTGACCATCATCACACACGGTAGCCGCTCGCGACCCTATGCGACGAATTCCTGTCCGCGCCCGCGCGCTGCGACGGGCCAACTGCGCTCGAGCGCCCCATTGCGCACGCCGTACACGACGTCGTTCAGGTGCATGACGATGCAGACGTGGTTGGGAATCACATGCACGCGGTCGCCCACCTCGGGCCGCCAGCTGGAGGTGGAGAGGTCGAGCACACCGTGCTCCTCCGACATGCGCTCGACGATGACTTCCGGATGCTCGAGCACCTGGCCGAACCCTTCGCCCGGCGCTCCACGCACCGGCTCGCGCCCCAGCGCCTTCGTACCGGCGTCGATCACCGCCTGCCCGGGCACGGCGGTGGACACGACGGTTGCGATCACGGTTGCCGCGCAATCGTCGAGGTGGCACGCGCCGATGGCGGCTGTGGTCCGATCGTTGTACACGTAGGTGCCTGGCCGGAATTCCGTCACGCCCTCAACTTCGTGCGTCCGCCACAGCGTTGGCGTTGACCCGCCGCTCACCACTCGGGCGGCCACGCCCGCCCGCGCGAACTGCCGGAGCGCGATTGCGAGGGCGTCGCTCATCGCGCGGAGCTTGGCGTCCTGGTCCTCCCCCGACTCCCGCACGTGGCCCGGATAGAATGCAATGCCGGCGAACTCGAGCGACGCTTCCCCCTCGACGATGCGCGCCAGTTCGATGGCCTCGGCCACGGCAGGCACCCCGACGCGATGCATCCCCACATCCAGTTCCACGTACACGCCCACCCGGCGCTGCGCAGCCGCGGCTGCGCTCGCGATCTCGGCGATGGCACGCCGCGAGTCGAGTGCCACTGTCAGCCGGACTTGCGCGGGCAGGCGGGCCAGTCTCGCGGCGCGCGCGGCACCCACCGGCGGGTAGGCCAGCAGCACATCGTCGCAGACGGACGACATGACTTCTGCCTCGTACGGTGTCGCACACGTCACGCCGGTGGCGCCGAGTGCCACCTGCTGCGCTGCCACCCATGGTGACTTGTGCGTCTTCACGTGGGGGCGCAAGGCCAGACCGTGTTGTGCGGCGTAGGTTGCCGCGCGCGCCAGGTTGCGCTCCATGATGTCGAGGTCGACAACCACTGCGGGTGTCTCGATGTCCGCGACGTGCTGGATCATGACAGAGCGTGCCCGATGATCTCCTGCGCCTCCTGCTGGATCCGGTGCAGGTGGTCTGGCCCGATGAAACTCTCCGCGTAGAGTTTGTAGACATCCTCGGTGCCCGATGGGCGTGCGGCAAACCACCCATTCTGTGCCTGCACCTTGAGGCCTCCAATGGCCTCGCCATTGCCGGGCGCGGACGTGATCAGGCTGAGAATGGGCTCACCAGCCAGGTCAGACGCTTGAACGCTTCGCGGGGAGAGCTTGCCCAGCTTTGCCTTCTGGTCAGGGGTCGCCGCGGCGTCGATGCGCTCGTAGACCGGCGCGCCGAGCGTCTCGGTGAGCGTACCGTACAATTCACCCGGATCACGTCCGGTGACCGCGGTCATCTCCGCAGCGAGCAGGCCCATGATGATACCGTCCTTGTCAGTGGTCCAGACGGTGCCGTTGCGACGAAGAAAGGACGCGCCGGCGCTCTCCTCGCCCACGAAGCCCAGTGCGCCCGACATCAGTCCGTCCACGAACCACTTGAATCCCACCGGGACTTCCAGAATGGGACGGCCGATGGTATCCGCGACACGGTTGATCATGCTGCTGCTCACGACGGTCTTGCCGATACCTGCTTCCGGACCCCACTCCGGACGGTGTGCGAACAGATACGAGATGGCGACCGCAAGGAAGTGATTGGGGTTGAGCAACCCTGAGCTCCGCGCCACGATGCCGTGACGATCGTGATCCGTGTCGCACGCCCACGCCACGTCGAACTCGTTGCGGAGCCCGATGAGCCGTTGCATGGCGTACGGCGATGAGCAGTCCATCCGAATGCGCCCGTCCCAATCCAGGCTCATGAAGCGGAACGTGGGGTCGACATCGCGGCTCACCACGGTGATGGGCAGGCTGTAGCGCGAGGCGATCTCACCCCAGTAGTCCACCCCCGCCCCGCCGAGCGGATCGGCACCCAGCGTGATGGACGACGCGCGAATGGCGTCGAGGTCCACCACATTCGGCAGGTCCGCGACATAGGCATCCAGATAGTCGTGCGCATGGGTCGTCGCGGCGCGGCGTGCGCGAGCCAGGGGAATGCGACGCACGTTCTTCAGGTCGTCCGCGAGCAGCACATTGGCCGTGTCCTGGATCCACCCCGTGGCGCTGGTGTCAGCGGGGCCTCCGTTGGGCGGATTGTACTTGAACCCGCCATCCTCGGGCGGATTGTGCGACGGCGTGACGACAATGCCGTCAGCCAGTCCCGATGTGCGACCGCGATTGTACCCGAGGATGGCATGCGACACGGCGGGGGTGGGTGTATAGCCACCGCGCGCGTCGATCATCACGTTGACCCCGTTGGCGGCCAGCACCTCGAGCGCGCTGCCGAGCGCCGACTCCGACAGGGCGTGCGTGTCGATACCGAGGAACAGCGGACCCGTGGTGCTCTGCAGGTCGCGATAGAGGCAGATCGCCTGCGTGATGGCCAGGATGTGGCGCTCGTTGAACGAGCAATGGAGCGACGACCCGCGATGTCCCGACGTACCGAAGCTCACGCGCTGCTCGCGTATCGCTGGATCAGGCCGATCGGTGAAGTACGCATTCACGAGCCTCGGAATGTTCGCGAGGTCGGCGGGTGTGGGCAGGTGCCCGGCGCGCGGATTGACGTTCATGGCCTGTGTGGCGAAGCAAGTGAGGGTGTGCGGGAGCACCGTGCAAGGTGCGGGCTACGACGCATGACGCCAGTGCGCGGGTGCCACGAGACGCTCGGCCACGGCCAGCATGCCATCCACGATGAGCGCGAGCACCGCCGCGGGCAGCGCACCGGAAAGAATCATGCGTGCATCGGCGAGCGCCAGTCCGGCCACGATGGGCTCACCCAGTCCACCCGCGCCGATGAATGCGGCAAGCGTGGCCGTGCCCACCGTAATGACCGCCGCCGTTCGGACACCAGCCATGATGACCGGAGCCGCGAGGGGAAGACGCACCTGCACCAGGCGTTGGACTGGCGTCATGCCGAGTGCTTCGGCCGCCTCGACGGCGTCCGGGTCGGCGTCACGCACGCCACTGAACGTGCCACGGACGATGGGGAAAAGTGCGTAGAGCCAGAGTGCGACGAGCGCGGGAATCGCACCGACGCCGAGCAGCGGGATCATGAACGCCAGCAGCGCAATGCTCGGCACCGTTTGGATGACGCCGAGCAACCGGATCACCGGCTCGGCCAGGACGCGGGACCGCTCGAGGACAAGGCCGAGGGGAATGGCCACCAGCACGGCGGCGAGCAGCGCACCGACCACCAGGGCCAGATGCCGCATTGCCAGTGCACCGATGGAGCGTCGACCGCTCCAGAGATACGCGACGAACGATTCCCGATCGCTGCGCGCAGCGCTGGCTCCCCGTGGTGATGCGGCATCGCCCTTCACGAGCCCGAGCGTGCGCAACTGCTCCGCCGCGACGACAGCCACTGGCGTGCCGTCTACCTCGAGGCGCGTGTTGAGTGCGCGCATGGTGGCCACGTCAAGGCGACCGCTGAGCTGGGCGAGGATACCGACGACGTCGCGCCGATCGCGCGCGATGCGGGGCGACACCAGTGCCGCCGCTTCGTACGGGGGAAAGAAATGCCGGTCGTCGTCGAGCGTCACGAGGTCGTAGCGCGCGAGCAGCCCGTCGGTGGAGTAGCCGTCCACCACGTCCACCGCGCCAGTGGCGAGCGCCTGGTACTTGACCGCGGGCGCAAGGGGCTTCACGGCTGCGGGGGCGAGCCCATATGCCGTGCGCAGGCCGGCGAGGCCATCGGGCCGGCCAATGAAGTCCGCCGTAAAGCCCGCCGTGACGTGCGATGATTCCCGGGCCAGATCGCTCAGCGTTCGCAGGTGCAACCGCGCCGCCGTCTGCCGCGTGACGGCAATGGCGTATGTGTTCTGGAAGCCCAGTGGCGGGAGCCACAGCACGCCGAACTCCGCCTGAAAACGCCGCGCGACGCGCGCGAATACGCGCTGCGGATCTGCGGCGAGCGAATCCGTGAGCGAATCGTGCAGCACCGCCACCAGCCCAGTGCCCGTATACTCAGGATACACATCGATGGCGCTGGTGCGCAGCGCACCAAAGGCGATCTGCGTGGCACCCAGCCCGGGTCGCCGATCCACCGCGATGCCGTGTGACTCGAGCAGTTGCGCGAAGAGTTCGCACAGGAGGTACGACTCGCCGAAAGGCTTCGAGGCGACGACCACGGGACGCCCGTCGGGTGTTTGGGGGGCCTGGCCGACTGCCATCGCGAAGGGCAGCATGCACGCGAGCATCAACATGGCGGACCACCGAGCCACCCTGCTCATTCGTGCACCAGCGCCGCCACGGCGTCTGCGGCACTCGCCAGCAGTTCCTCCACGTACGGCGTGGCAGGCTGGTCACGCAAGGCGTGCAAGGTACCGCGCTGTTCGACACGACCCTCGCGCATCACGACGATCTCGTCGGCCAGACGCGCCGCCTCGGCAAGGTCGTGTGTCACGAGCAATGTGGTGACGCCCAGGTCCCTGCGCATCGCGGCGAACGTTCCCTGCACCTCGGCGCGCGTGATGGCGTCGAGCGCACCGAAGGGCTCGTCCAGCAGGATGACACCCGGCCGTGCCGCGAGCGCGCGTGCGAGCGCGATGCGCTGGCGCTGCCCGCCCGACAGTTCGTGCGGAAAACGCGCGCCGAATCGCTCGACGGGCAAGCCGACCAGTACCATGGCAGCAGCGGCAGCGTCGAGCGCAAACGGATCGCCGAGGAGTGACGGCACGAGGGCGACGTTGCGCAGCACGCGCCAGTGCGGAAGCAGGCCGCCATGCTGGGGCACGTAGCCAATGCTGCGCCGCAGCGCTTCCACGCCGGCGTCGCGCACGTCGCGCCCGCCCACCGCGACTGCTCCCGCACTCGGCGACACCAGGCGGTTGAACGTGCGCAGCAGTGTTGTCTTTCCGGAGCCGCTTTCGCCCACGATGGCGACGGCAGCGCCCGCGGCCACTTCCAGCGTCACGTTGCGCACTGCCACGAGGGCGTCGTAGCGGCAGGTGACATCCACCGCGGCGAGCGACACTGGCACGCGCGCCTCGGCATGTTGGGACGTCGTCATGGCGACAACCTACCAGTGGCGAGGCGATCGGCAACCCGCCGCGCACAGGCTATGTGCGATCCGCCTGGTGCGAAACCTTCGCCTTTTCGCGCGCGGCGACCTCAATGGGCTGCGCGGCGCCAGCGCCCAGCGCGCGTCCGTTCTCGGACATGACGCGGGTGACGAACCGCTGCCCTTCACCGATGCGCTCCACCTCGATGGCGATGGAATCCATCGACTGGTCCAGACGGTCCAGCCGCTCCGCAAGCTCCTTGGGAAACACCGCTGCGGTCACCGGCGTGCCGCGCTTCCAGATGCGCCGCGCGTAGGCAAGGGCGATCGGAAACATGACGAAGATGATGAAGACAGCCGGAATGATGAACACCTCATCAGGCGGACCGTGGTGCTCCTCGTGAGGTTGCTCGATCACGGCACCCGGAATGGCGGCGGCGCTGGCGACGGACTTATCGGCAGCTTCCAGCTGCCTGTCCACGTCGCCAATGCGCCTGTCCAGCTCCGCCACGCGCACCTCGAGCCCCGCCTTCACGGATCTATCGGTGGTCGGTTCCGCGATCTGCGCAGCGAGTTCCCGCCGCTTGCCCTCGAGGTTATCAAGCTGGTTCGCCAGCTCCTTTCGCTGTTCGTTGTAGGCCCGGTACACCGCCTGGGGACCATCCACGCCTGGCTTGATGATGACCTGCCCCGGCCGAGGGGGCAGCGGTGGCGTGGCAGGAACGGTGGCGGGAGTCTGCATTGATGATCAGTAGAAGGCGTGCGAAGACGAGGCGCGGGAGCGTCCTGCTGCAACCTACGGAAACGGACGCCTCAGCGTTTCAGAACGCTGCGCGGAGCCCCGCTGTTACAGTGCGACCTGGCCGGATGGTGACGTTGTCCGGCTCGCCGAGTTGACCTCCCAGCAGGTTTTCTCCCACCACCAGCAGCGAGACGCCGCGCGTGAGGTCGCGCGACGCGGCGAGTCGCAGGTGCGTTTCGCCGTTGTACTGGCGCCAGTAGCTCCGCAGCCGCGTTCCTGTGGGCTCACGCATGGCGTTGGCATTCTGCGTGAGATACCAACTTGCGAGGCTCAGGCGGTCATAGTTGATCCAGTCCATCGCCCGGGTGGCTCCGGCGGACACGAACCACGAGCCGGCATTCCAGGTGGCGGTGGTACTCATGGTGCGCGCCGGCACGGCGAGCATGCGGTCGCCTCGGCGAAGGTCGCCAAGGTAGCCCCTGGCCAGCGTACGAACCCGGCTGTCGACCGAGCTGAGCGCGCCATTCAGCGAGAACGGGCCATGTGTGGCCGTGCCCTGCAGTTCCCACCCCGTGTTGGTAATCTCGCCGACGTTCTGCAACTGATACCGCACGCGGCGTTCCGTGCGTCCGTTGTGCACCAGCGTGTCGATTGCCACGGACACGTTCTGGATCAACCCGGTTACGCGCTGGTCGAAGCGCGTCAGTTGCAGTGAGAGCGCCTTTCCAAGATAGAGTTCCGCGCCGCCCTCGTATCCCGATTGCACTTCCGGATCGAGTGCGGGGAGGATGGCGTTCAGCCCGCCGCTCCCGCTTGCCTGAAAGCCCCCGTTGTTCGTGTAGCCGGACGACGCACTACGCGCCGGCGTCTGCGGCGGGCGAATGCCCTTGCCATACGCGGCCCGCCATTTCAGCTCGGCGCCACCAACGTCACGCACGACTGCAATGCCGATCATGGGCAGCAGTGGATAGCGGTTGCTCCCCGAGAATGCGTCATTGCGCTCGACTCGAAGTCCGCCAGTGAGGAAGATGGCATCGTCCCACGACGTGCTGACCTGCGACAACAGGCCGATATTGTGATTCCAGGTCTCCGCCGTGCCGTCCACCGCGGTGTAGTACTTCTGCCCTGCCGGCCCTGGAACCTGGGTGGTGACAGAGGTGGCCTGCCGCAACACCGATTGCTCGATGCCCACCGTGAACGTTCCTTGCGGCCCATCCGCGGCACCGATCCGGGCGACGCTGCTCGCACGCAGCGTGATGCGATCGCCGCTTCCCTGGGATGCGCGCAACGCGGAATCCAGTTGGGTGGAAATGGGATTGGCGTTGTCGGCCACGTTCTTGAGACGGTAGCCGTCGATACCTGCGAGCACGTTGTGCGTCCACCGGCCATCGGTCGCGAACGCGGCGCTGGTGGACAGGGTGTACTGCCGCACCGCCTGGTCGGCCGACACGACCGGCGACGCAGTGGAGTTCCGCCGGCTGGTATCCCCCGAGCCAGAGGTGATGGAAGGCGGCAGCGGAATCAGGGGGTTCCTGCCAGCACCAGCCACCTTGTCGAACAGGCGCAACGACGTGGCGAGTGTACCGCGCGACGCCACGAGTCGTGCGTCGCCGGTGGCGGCAACCTGCCGGGTTTCGGATGCGGGGTAGAGCGCGCCAGTCTGCCCGTACGTGATCGCGGCACCAGCGGACTTGATGTTCGACCCCGCGCGTACTGTCACGCGTTGCTCGTGCGTGGGGACGAGCCCCGTCACGTAGGAACTGCTGGCCGCGCCCGCAACGCTCCGGACCTGCACCGCGGCGCCGGTGACGGCACCACCGTCGTGGCGCGTGATCACATTGATGACGCCGCTGATGGCATCCGAGCCGTAGAGCGCCGAGCCCTGCGGGCCGCGAATCACCTCGATGCGGTCGACGACATCGGGGTTGAGCTGCGTGACCAGCAGGGGGTTCGCGACCTCGACGCCATCGATGTAGATCTTCGGCGCGCTGGACCCGAAGGAACTGGTTCCGCGAATGCCACCGTATTGCGACACCATGGACGCCGGCGACTGCGTCCACGACCACACACCCGGTACGGCGGCATCGAGCAGCTCGGCCAGGGAGCCCAAGGACTGCCTGCGGAGTTGCTCACCGTCGATCACCTCGACGCCAATGACGAGCGGGCGGCGGGGTGACGCGACGGCATTCCCCGTGACCACCACGCGTTCGAGCACGCTCACCGTGGGTGATGTGGCGGCTTCCGTTGGTGCGACCACCGCACCTGGCGACAGCACTACACGCCCGGCAACCACAAGCACCTGGACGCGCGCACCACGCAGCAGCGCACCAAGCAACGCGCCGAGCGGCTGCTGCTGGGCCGAGACGCACACGCGTTGGTCGCCAGGCAGAAAGTCGACGGAGTAGGCGAGGGCGACGCCTGATGCGACAGTCAGCCGATCGAGTGCATCCCGGAGCGAGATGTCACGGGCATGCAGCGTGACGCGCGTGTCGAGGGGAGGTGCCCACCCGCCCGAAGGCGCTCCCACGACAGCATCTTCGCAGGTACGCTGGGCATGCACCGCACGAGGACACAGCACGGCGAGGCCGAAGCACAGACCGGCACGACGGAATGACTGGGCGTTACGCATCAGGTATCCGAAACGATACCCGGCGAGCCCCCCCGCCACAATCACCGCCGTGGTGACTGGGGCAGCGCGATGATGTGAAAGGCGCCGCCGTCTTCACGCAGTCCACCGCCAATGGCCGCCGCGATCACGCGAGCCACGTCGGACGGCGCCGATGTGCGGTCGAACGTGGAGCTGAGCCGCGCCGACGCAAGGGCAGGATCCACGCGCAGGGCAATGCCGTACCACCGCCGCAGGTCGGCGATGACCTGGGTCATGGGAGCGGCGCGGAACACCAGACGGCCGCTCATCCACGCCACGTCATCCGTGAGTTGCACGGAGCGCTCGACGCGAATGCCACCCTGCGGAGCAACGATCGCCCGGTCACCAGCGCCGATCGTTTCCCCCGCAGAGCCCGGGCGTGCAACCACCGCCACGGCGCCCTCGCGGACTGCGATCCGAGCGCCTTCCGCGTCGTCGCTATGCACGACGAACACGGTTCCCACGTCCCGGAAGGTGGCCCACGCCGTGTGCACGAGAAACGGGTGCGCCGCATCATGCACCACGGAGAAACTCGCTTCGCCCTGGAGCGTGACGTCGCGACTCTGCGTGCCGAAGTCCGGTGCGAGATCCAGCGCGCTTCCCGGGCCAAGCAGCACGCGACTTCCGTCTGGCAACTGGAGTGAGTCCAGGCTGCCGATAGCGGTGGCGTAGTGTGTCTGGGTACCAGCGGGCATGCGATCGCCACGCGGTGACAGCGCGGTGCGCCAGATCACGCCAACGCCGGCCACCAGAATGACCGCGGCCGCAGCGGTCAGCCTGGCATTGCTCCAGCGCGCGCGGTAGGCATCGAGCGATACCACCGCAGCACGACGTGTAGGGGCACCGACACGCGCATCGCCCATTCGCGCGCGCACACGCGCAAGCGCCGCCTCGACCTCGACCGCGGACGGCGGTGCGGTTTCAGGTGAGCGACCGGCCGCATCGAGAGCCGCCAGCATCGACGCGCGGGCGGGACTGGCTTGAAGGACGCGATCCAGCTCGCGGCGCTCCTCCAGCGTGCCTTCCCCGGCGAGATACCGCGCAAGCATGTCCCAGTCAGGATCAGGCGAGCCATTCGTGGAACGATGGTCGGTCATGCTAGTCTGACACCGTGGTGGCGATCTACCCCATGCGGACGCGACAGACTGCTCGGGCACAGAAGGTCGCGGCGATCCGTCCCGTGAGCGGCGCACGTTACATTATGCGTCGGCGACGGCTGGCTGACCCAACGATACACTCTCCGTGGACGAATCGGAACTCCTTTCGCGACTGCGCCACGGCGAGGATGACGCCTACGCGACCATCTTCCGGGAGCACTATCCCGGGCTGGTCATGAGCGCAACGCGCCTGCTTGGGGAACGCGCCCTCGCGGAGGAGATTGCGCAGGACGTGATGCTGGAGCTGTGGCGCCGGCGCGAATCCCTGGCGCTCACCGGCCCGCTGCGCGCCTATCTCCACTCCGCGGCGCGCAACCGTGCGCTCAACAGGCTCCGGCAGGCGCGAACGGCGCAACGCGGCGAGGTGTACGTGCGCGGTCCGTCGGAATCCCCGGCGTCCGACGCGCGGGCAATCACCGGAGAGCTCGAACTGGCGGTGGCCCAGGCGCTCGCCGCGCTGTCCGACCCGCAGCGCGAGGTGTTCGAGATGAACAGGACGCGGGGGCTGACGTACAGTGAAATTGCCGGACTGCTGGGGATCTCGGTGAAGAGTGTGGAGGCGCGGATGGGTCGCGCGCTGAAGCAGCTGCGAGAGCACCTGGCCCGCTGGTTGCCGGAGGGTGGCGGCTGGTAGCCGTCGCGTCGCGCGGGGGCGTTCGTCTCACCGGCATGGCGGGAACGACAAGAGCCGGCCACCCACGCCCCCCACCGGAACGCGGCCGACCGACTCCTGTCCCTGCCTTCCCCCGGAAACCCGGCAGCGAAACGGTCGCTGCACGGCTTCCATGAACCAGACACCGTGCACGCGCGGCACCCTACGCGTCAGTAGGGCGTGATTGCGAAGGACAATCCGCCGGCATCATGCGTGAACGTGGCACGCACGGCGTGCCGCAACAGCTTGCGGTCCACGATGTTGTTCGGGTGATCGTGGCTGTAGTTCACCGCCTTCTGGCCCGCGAAGACACCAAGGAACACGCCCATGGCGACGTCGCTGGCCCAGTGCTGGTCGAGGTACATCCTGGCCAGCGCGGGCATCGCGGCGCCAAGGTAGAGCGCCGGCGCCATGATCGCGCGGTTGGGGGTGTTCCGCTGGCGCATTTCCGTGGACAATGCTGACGCCGCGGCAAAGCTGGCCATGGCATGCATCGAGGGAAACGAGCGGTAGTTGTAGCTGGTAAAGCCGCGCAGGAACTGGAATTCGTACGGGTCGCCGTTCCGCCTGTCGCCAACCTCGTCGATCACGTAGGGCCGCGCCCGCCCGAGGGCACCGCGAACGACCTGGATGAGCATCGCGGTTGACGCGATGGCCTCGGTGGTATGGATCGCCACGTCCGCCGTGCCGTCGTCATGGCGCAGCCGCGCAATGCCCCACACCGTGCCGCCGGTGAGCATCAGCACGGTTTCCGTCACAAGGCTGGCCCGGTTGGCTGCCGAGGTGACGCTGGGGTGCTTGACGTGGAACGCGGAATCGGAAAGCGCGTTGGCCACCCGGATGTCGAGACGTGTGAGAGCGGCGGCGCCCAGTGTCGCCGCCCCCATCAGTGCGAGGTCATGACCGGTGAGCAGGACCCCAGAGGGTGATCCATCGCCGCCCGGTGCCTGCGCACGGATCGGCAGGGGTGTGACCGCGGCAAGCAGCGCCGAGACTATCAGGCCGCGACCCCATCGCCACGTCGCCACAGGGACAGGGACTGGGGAATACAGTGCAATCACGGCCGGACCTCATGAGGTGAACGCCGGGCCTCGATGCGCCGGACCAGTTGGTACAGCAGGCCCGCGAGTGCAGCGATGGCGAGTCCGGCCAGCCAGCCCCCCAGTACGTCGGTAGCCCAGTGTACGTCGAGGAATACCCGACTCCCCCCGATCAGGGCTGGTGCAATGATACACAGCGCAAGCGCGGCAGGCTGGCGCAGGAGACGCTCACGCCAGCAGATGTAGGCGATCGTGCAACAGACGGCCGCGGATGTGGTCGCGTGAGCGGACGGAAAGGAGTACGTGCCCTCGATGACGTTTCCGACGCCGGAGGGCCGGTTGCGCGCGAACACGTTCTTGAGTCCAAGGTATGCGACAACGGCCCCTACGGGTGCGACGAGCAGTGTGGCCGCCACGAGCAGGCGTCCGCGCAACGCGAGGAGCAGCGCGCTGACAACGGCGTACAGCACCATCGGCGTCACCGAACCGCCCGTGGTGATCCCGCGGAAAAGTGTGAGCAGGAGCGGGGGGCGATGCGCGAGCACGAACACACGGACTCCGGTGTCGAATGCGGTGATGCCGGCCTGTGCCACGACGCCGCCCAGCATCGCGAATGAGATGAGCGCAACCGGTGCGACGAGGCCGGCAACGGCGCTATCGCCCCATGCATGCGCCGACGTGCGGACTGCGGGATGGGCAGCCCCGCCCAGCGGTGGCGGCGTGCTTCGTGCCTCGTGACGATGTCCAGTTCCTTCCATGGCGGCGCCAAATGCATGTTTCGGGCGCGGGTCTTTTCCAATCAGGGGAGACGAGTGTGTTGGTGAATCGCAGCGCAAGCTCCAGGGGCATGGCGCGGCTGGTGGCGAGCGTGCTCGTCATCGGGTGCACGCGTGAGGCTCCGGCCACCCTGCCCGTTCCGCCGGAAATGTCCGCGCCGGCACCATCCCGCGCGATGGCATCGCGGCTGAGCGTACCGCTCGCCTACGACATCACGTCCGTGATGGGCATGGTGGAGCACATCGTCCCGACGAAATTCGGGTCGATGGACAGCGTGAAGCAGATGGGGGACAACGACCACCGGCACTATGCCTTCGCGGCGGCACGCGGCCCCTTCACCGCCTTCGTCGATGGGAACCTGCTGCACCTGCGCGCGACGATCTCATACGAGGCACGCGGCTTCATCAAGCCAGTCATCGGGCCCACGATCAGCGCTGGTTGCGGCCAGGGTGCGGAGCGGCCGCGGCTCGTGGTCGAGCTCGCGACACCGCTGACCCTCACGACGCACTGGCACCTGGCGTCCAAGGCGCGCATCGTGACCGTGGCGCCCGCCTCAACCCAGCCACGTGATCACTGCGACGTGAGCATCCTGCACAAGGACGTCACCGAGCAGGTCGTGGGCGCGGCGCGGAGCGCGCTCGCGGACCGGCTGTCCAGCATCGACGAAAAGGTGGGCACCGTCGACCTGACGAAACAGGTGACGGAATGGTGGCAGATGCTTGCGCGGCCCATCAAGCTGGCCGATGGCGTCTGGCTCGCCCTGGGTCCGGAGCAGCTGAGCATGGGGCACGTGAAGGGCCACAGTCGCACGCTCGTGGTGCCCGTGCGTCTCGATGCGCACCCCGCCATCATCGCGGGAGCCACGGAGCCAGTCATGCTATCCCGTTCACTCCCATTGCTCACGCGCGATACGAGCTCGGGCGATGGCTATCACATCGTGATGGACGGCGTCGTGGACTACGGCACGGCGTCGCGCGAGCTCGGCTCGGCGTTCGGCGACAAGACGTTCAATGTATCCGGCCATCCGGTGCGCGTCGCGCGCGTGACCGTGCTGCCGAAGGCCGGCGGCAAGCTTGGCCTGTCGGCCGCATTCACCGGCGACGCGACCGGTACGATCGAGCTCGTGGGGACGCCGGCCGTGAACCATGTGGACGGCACCATCACAGTGCCGGACCTCGACTTCGACCTGCAGTCCAGCAATCCGCTGCTGAAGAGCTATTCCTGGCTGCGCTCCGGTGCGGTGCGCTCCGAACTGCGGAAGCGCGCGCGGATTCCCATTGGGCCCGTGCTCGCGCGTGGCAAGGCGCTGCTGCTCGAGGGGTTGAATCGCCGCATCGGTGATGCGGTGACCATGTCGGGCAGCGTGGATTCGCTTGCCGTTGTAGGGTTGTTCGTGACGCGAGACGGCATGACCGTGAGGGCCGAGGCGCGCGGGCAGGCAGGCCTGGCTGTGAAACAGCGGTAGCTGGGAGAAAAGAGCAGGTCCTTCGCTTCGCTCAGGACGACAGGCCGGCCATGAGGCGCAGCAACGCCTCCTGCGTAGCGACCTCGCGCGGCAGTTCGCCAACGAGCCTGCCTTCGCGCAACACGAGGATTCTCGACGACAGCCGCAGCACCTCGGGCAACTCGCTCGAGATGACGAGGATGGCGGTTCCCTGCGCCGCAAGTTCCCCGATGAGCGCGTGGATCTCCGCCTTGGCGCCGACGTCGACTCCGCGCGTGGGCTCGTCCAGGATGAGCACGCGCGGCCTGGCGGCCAGCCACTTGGCCAACACCACCTTCTGCTGGTTGCCGCCAGACAGGCCAGCGACCACCGCGTCGAGGCCAGGTGTGCGCACGCGCAGTTGCTGGAACAACGCCGCAGTCTGGCGGCGTTCGCGCGGCCGCTCGATCCACCCGAACCGCGACAACATCGTCAAGGTGGGCAGCGACGTGTTCCGCATCGCGCTCTCCGAAAGCACCAGGCCCTGCCGCTTGCGATCCTCGGGCACGAACCCGATGCCGTAGCGGATGGCCTGTCGCGGATCATCGATGCGCACGCGCGCACCGTTCACGTAGAGCGCACCCGCGCTCACGGCATCGAGGCCGAACAGCGCGCACGCCAGCTCGGACCGGCCCGCTCCCATGAGCCCGGCCAGGCCCACTACCTCGCCAGCGTGCAGCGTCAGCGAGACATCCGTGAACCGGCCCGGCACCGTGAGGTGCTCTGCGCGGAGCACCTCCACCCCCTGCACGGAATCGCGCGGCGTGGGGATGTACTCCGCGAGCGGCCGGCCAATCATCATTTCCACGAGGTCGGCCTCGCCAAGCGTGGATGTCGCACGGGTGGCGACGTGTGCGCCATCGCGCAGCACGCTCACCGTGTCACACAGGGCGAAGATCTCGGGCATGCGGTGCGACACGTAGATGCACGTGACGCCGCGTTCCCTCAACCGGCCCAGCAGCGCATACAGGCGCTCTGCCTCCGCCTGGCTCAGGCTGCTCGTGGGTTCGTCGAAGACGATGATGCGCGCGCCGCCGCCGACAGCCGCCGCGATCTGCACCATCTGCCGGTTGCCGATGGACAGTTCACCGAGCCGCCCGCGCACGTCGAGCGGCGTGCCCGTTTCCGCCATGAGCGCCGTGGCGCGCCGCTCCATTTCCGCGAAATCCACGAAGCCGCGCCGGCGAGGGATGTCGCCGAGGCAGAGATTCTCGGCAATGGACATGTTCTCGCAGAAGGCGAGCTCCTGGTGCACCATGCCGATGCCCGCCGCGATCGCGTCGTGCGGAGTGGCGAAGTGCACCTCCTGTCCGAACACGAAGAGGCGGCCCTCGTCGGGCGATTGCAGGCCCGCGAGGATCTTGCCCAGGGTGCTCTTGCCCGCGCCGTTCTCACCGCAGAGCGCGTGGCAGGACCCCTCGGCGATGTCGAGCGAGACGCCGGTGAGCGCCTGCACCCCGGGAAAGCGCTTCCCCACCCCCTCGAAACGGACAGCGGGCTCCGTCATGATGCGGCTACTGCTTGAGCGCCAGGAACGCGGGGTCGATGTTCGTGAAACCCCAGTCGCGCAACTGTCTCGCCCACGTGCCGAGATTGTCCTTGGAGACGCGCACCAGCTCCATGGGGATGATGGGCTGGGGCGGATCCTTCTTGTCGTGCACCTTGGCGTAGAGCGTGCGCACGCCGACGTCGCCCCACATGTACACCGGTTGCGCGAGCAACACTGGCGCGATTCCCTTGGCCACGTAGGCCAGCTCGTCGGGCAACGCGTCCACCGACACGACCTTCTGCTTCGCGGGGTCGAGATCCGTGAGCAGTGTCTGCGTGAAGAGCGGCCATCCGCCAATCATGGCCCAGCCCGTGATATCCGGATACGCGTTGTTCGCACGAATCACCTCGGCGGCGGCGTCCTGCGCCGTCTCGATGTGGTTGAACGTGCCGACGATGGTGATGCCCGGGTACTTCTTCGCCTCGTCCTTCACGCCCTGCACGCGCATCTGGAGATTGGGCGCGTTCTGGTTGCCGGCCAGGATGGCGACCTTTCCCTTTCCGCCGAGCTGCTTTGCGAGCTCGGACATCGTGGTCTCACCCGTCTTGTGGTCGTCCACGCCGTAGAAGGCGAAGCGCTTCGACTTTGGCGCATCGCTGTCGAACATCATCACCGGCACGCCGCGATCCACCGCATCGTTGATGGCGCCCGTGACCTTGCCCGCATCGGACGCGGAGAGGAGGACGGCGCTCGCCCCGTCGTTCACCGCCTGCCGGATGCGCTGTGCCTGCACCTCGCCGTCCTCCTGCGGTGGCGTGAGCCACATGACTTCCACCGGAACGCCATTCTTCTGGGAGAGCTCCTTTGCCGCGGCTTCGGCGCCCGTGCGCGCGGCGAGGAACACGGCGTTCGTCGAACTCTTGGCGATGAGGGCGATGACGATCTTGTCGCCGGTTGCCCCCTTCGCGGTGCCGGCCGATTTCGCCGACGTATCCGCCGTCTTGTCGGACGACCCACCGCCGCATGCCACCACTGCCATCCCGATCGCGCACGCTGCCGTGCGCCAGTTGATGCGTCCTTGCATTCCGTTCTCCACGAAGATGAGGTCAGGCTTTCGCGCGCGATCCCTCGGCCGCCCGTCCGAGACGCCGGGCGGTGACGCGGGTACTCCACTGGTCGATGACGACGGCGACAATGATGGCGCAGCCGATCACGATCCATTCGTAATTCTGGTCGAAGTGCAACGTACGGATGGACTGGCGAATGAGCACGATGAGCAGCGCGCCGAGCATTGCGCCCAGGGCGCTGCCCCGTCCGCCAATGAGGCTGGCGCCACCGACCACGGCGGAGGCGATGACGTACAGCTCGTAGCCCTGCCCATCACCCGATGAGGCGGACCCATAGAAACTGGCGCCGAGGTAGGCCGAGATTCCCGCCGTGAGCCCCGAGATGGCGAACACGCCGATCTGGATGCGTGCGAGCGACAGCCCCGCGAAGCGACTCGCCTCCACGTTGCCGCCGAACGCGAAGATGTGTCGCCCCATCACGGTGCGGGTGAGGTAGAGCGCGCCCATGATTGTGAGGGTGATCATGGCCAGCATGGGCACCGGGTAGAGACCGGTGGCGAGCCCCAGCGACGCCTTCGCGACGTGCGTGAGTGACGTCGGCACCAGGATGCTCTCGGCCTTGGTGGTCACGAAGGCCACGCCACGCAGCACCCACATGGTACCGAGCGTGATGATGAACGGGTGTACGCGGAGTACGACCACCAGTGCGCCGTTGATGAGGCCGCACGCCAGGCCGATTCCGGCGCAGACCAGGAGCGCGACCCACGCGGTAGGGCCATCGCCCATGGGGCCCATCGATCGGAGCGTCATGGCCATCGTCACGCCGGCCAGGGCGTAGATGGAGCCGACGGACAGGTCGATGCCACCCGAGATGATGACCATGGTGGCGCCGATGGCCATCATGGCGAAGAAGCTGGCATCCGTGGCCGTCTGGATGAGCGTGTTCGCATTCCAGAAGTTGTTCACCACCACGCCGGCGCTGCGGTCGAGATGGGTTCCGGCCAGCAGTGAAAGCGCCGCGGTTACCAGCACCACCACCAGCACGAGACCGGTTTCCTGCGAGCCGAGGATGCGGCGGACGAGTGGATGCATGCTCACACTCCGCTGAAGAGGCTGTATCCGCCGTCCACGGGAATGACTGCACCCGTGACGAATGACGCCGCGTCGCTGCAGAGCCAGCGGACCACGCCGATGAGTTCTTCCGGCCGGCCGAAGCGGCCCATCGGCGTATGTTCGATGATGGCGCGTGACCGATCGGTGTAACTGCCGTCCTCGTTGACCAGCACGGTGCGATTCTGCGTCGTGACGAAGAAGCCGGGCACGATCGCGTTGACGCGCAATCCGTCGCCGTGCTTGCGCGCCATCTCCACCGCCATCCATCGGGTGAAGCTTTCGATGCCGGTCTTGGCGATGGAATAGCCCAGTACTCCGCTGAGTACCCGGCTCGCCGCCATGGACGAGATGTTCACGATGCAGCCCGAGCGCTGGCCAGCCATGGATTCCGCGAACGCGAGTGAGGGGATCACGGTGCCGTGCAGGTTGAGGCGAAGCACCTCGTCGAATGCGTCCAAAGGCACGTCGAAGATGCTGCTGTTGTCGTTGCGGGCACGCATGACGTGGCCGCCTGCCGCGTTGATCATGATGTCCACGCGACCCCAGGCACGGAGCAGTGCATCGCGCGCGGCACGGACTTCCGTGTCGTCGAGCACGTCCGCCACGAGAACCATGACCTCGCCCCCCGAAGCCCGGATTTCCTGGGCCTTGGCTTCGGCGGCTTCGCGGCGCCGGCCAAGAATGGCGACCCGCGCTCCGGCGTCCGCCAGGCCGGAGGCCAGGTTCGCGCCCAGAACGCCATAGCCGCCGGTCACCACTGCCACGCGTCCGGAAAGATCGAGCGAGTACGAATGAGTCAAGAAGTCAATCTGCCAGTAGGCGTGATGGAAGTTGAAGGGCAGCGCGGCCGCGCTACCCGTACGGACCGGAGTATGTCACGCGGGTGGACATTCTGGCAGTCACCCTGGGAAATGCAATCTCCGCGCGCCGTGAAGGACACCCACAAGCAGGTCCTTCGCGTTGCTCAGGACGACAAACCGGCCGCACGTCAGGGCGCCACGGTCTGGATGTCCACGCGCGATGGCTGCGACGGTGTACGCCAGACGCGGTGGGTCTGCGCCTTGAAGTCGGCAGCCGTGGCCTTGAAGATGTTGGGCACCCACGTCTGCGGATTCCTGTCGATGATGGGAAACCACGTGCTCTGCACCTGCACCATGATCTTGTGGCCTTTCTGGAACCGGTAGCTCTGCGTATGCAGGTCGATTGCAAAGGGCGTCACCGCGTTGGGCACAAGCGGTACGGGCTTCTCGAATGACTTCCAGAACCGTCCGCGAAACACGTCGTTGGCGATCATGAACTCGTAGCCGCCCAGCGTGATGTCCGGCGCGTACGACTCCGGATAGACGTCGATGAGCTTCACCACCCAGTCCGCGTCTCTCCCGGTGGTGCTGGCGAACAGCCTTGCGGTGATCTCGCCAGCTACGACGACATCCTCCGCGAGCGGCTCCGTTTCCCAGCTCAACACGTCCGGCCTGTTCTGCACGAACCGCTGGTCCTCCAGCAGCCATGTGTACCATCCGGAGCCCTTGGGGTAGTACGTGGGTTCTATGGGGCGAGGGCGATAGGGCACGGGTGTCGCCGGGTCACTGACGAAGCTGTCGTTGGTACCACTCTCGCCCGCGCGTGGCGGATCGAAGGAGAGGCGACCTCCCGCATGGAAGTACAGCGAACGTGTCGTCGCTCGCTTCGGCGGCCAGGAATCGAAAGTGCGCCACGTGTTGCTGCCCGACTCGAAGACCGTGGCTTCGGGCTGCGCCAGCGTGCCCTTGTCCTTCAGGTAGTGGGCGAAGAACGGCGCCTGGATTTTCTGGCGGTAGTACTCCCCGGTGGGCGAACCGAAATCGATCTTGCCGAGCTTCTGGCCTGGTCCGCCCGACCAGCCGCCGTGTCGCCACGGCCCCACGACGAGAAAATTCCTGCTCGCCGCGTCGTGCTTCTCCAGCTCGCGGTAGATCGTGACGGGTCCGTAGAAATCTTCCTGGTCCCACCAGCCGGCCACGTTGAGCGTGGGCACGGTGACGCGCGTGAGGTACGACCGCATCGCCTGTCGCTGCCAGAAGCCGTCGTAATTGGGATGCTCCGTGAAGTCCGTCCAGGTGGGGAGCCGCTTGTCCTTCAATACCTTCGACTGGATGTTCGAGAGCGGGCCGAGGCCGAGATACCATTCGTAGGTGTCGTAGCGACGGAAGTCGAAGTCGGAGTTCTCCTTCGTGGCCTCGGTGAGGTACGCGTACTCGAAGCCATAGCTCAGGCGGAACGCGCCGTTGTGATGGAAGTCGTCGCCCAGGAACATGTCGGCGGGCGAGGCCTGCGGACTCACCGCGCGCAGTGCGGGATGTCCGCCAAGCATGCCCATGGCTGCGGTCCAGCCATCGTAGCTCACGCCCAGCATGCCCACGCGCCCGTTGTTGTTGGGCACGTGCTTCAGCAGCCAGTCGATGGAGTCGTTGGTGTCAGTGCCCTCGTCGATGGCCTGGGCCGGCGAATCCACGGGCCGCGGCGGCCGCTGCATGACGAACGTGCCCTGGCTCCTGTATCGGCCGCGAATGTCCTGGAAGACGAAGATGTAGCCTTCTTCTGCAAGGTCCGAATAGCCGGTGGTGAGCCGCCCGCCGGATTCTGCCACGCCGTACGGCGTGCGTTCGAACAGGAAGGGCAGCGGCTCCAACGCATTGGCGGGAGAAAAGATCTCGACGTGCAGCGTGAGTCCATCGCGCATGGGGATGTCGGCGGACGAATGCTGGTATGCCGTCGGGTCGTAGCGGTGCGCGGGCTGCTGCGCAGCAAGGGGGCTGACTGCAACGAGCGCGAGCATGGCAACGCGGAATCGCATGACGAATCTCCGTGCGGGTCGAGTGCGAAGGTACGACGCGAGCGGCGAGTTCGCTCGGCCAGCCCGCCGCGTGTCTTGACACGACAACCGACGGTCATGTTCTTTCAGCGGAATCGGATCACCAGTGTGACGCGCTCCTGTCGTTCGGTCGAGCGTGCGCGGTGTGGCAAGGTCGCCGCCCGGAACCACCACACAACGACCAGGAACACGCATGCGTCCGGAACAGTGGGAAACCTTCAAGCACGCCGCGCGCCTCGAGAAGCAGGACCAGGTGCCGATGGCCATGATCGTGGACAGCCCCTGGATTCCCGGCTACCTGGGCATCAAGCACATGGACTACTATCTCGACCCCGAGCTCTGGTTCCAGTCCAACCTCAAGGTGAACGCCGATTTTCCCGACATCATCATGGTGCCATCGTGGTGGATGGAGTACGGCATGGCGGCGGAGCCGTCCATCCTGGGCGCCAAGATCAAGTTCTGGGAAGACAACACGCCGAGCGAGTACCACACGCTCTATCGGCTGGAGGACATCGACGAGTTTCCCGAGTATGAGGTGGAGGCCGATGCGTTCGCGGCGATGACGCTGCATCGCTACAAGATGGCATTGCCGCGCATCAAGGCCGCCGGCGAGGTGATCCCGTTCGTGACGGCGCGCGGTCCGCTGTGCACGGCCGGATTCGTCCGCAGCACCACGCACCTCATGATCGAGATCGTCGAGAAGCCGAAGGAGACGCACCGGCTGATCGACCTGTGCACCAACGTGGTGATCGACTGGCTGAAGGCGCAGCACAAGGTGCTGGGCGACCAGGTAGAGGGCATCTTCATCCTCGATGACATCGTGGGGTTCATCAACGAGGAGCACTACCTGGAGTTCGCGCACCCGTACCTCAAGCGGATCTGCGACGCGTTTCCAAAGGACTGGGTGAAGCTCTACCACAATGATGCTGAGGTGGACGCCTGTCTCGACCACCTGCCGGATGCGGGCTTCAACGTGCTGAACTGGGGCAAGCAGAAGGACATCGTCGAGGTGAAGCAGCGGGTCGGCGATCGCATGTGCCTCATGGGCAACGTGAATCCGCTGGAGATCGCGGTGCGCGGCGATCCGGACGAGGTGAAGGAGGCCACGCTGGAAGTGCTGGCCGGCGGATTCAGCGATGGTCGCGGCATGATCCTGTCCGTGGGCGGCGGCACGAGCCCTGGCATGCCGGGGGAGAACATGCACGCCATGCTCGAAGCGCTGAAGGGATTCAACGCGGGCCTGGCGGCCAGGGCGTAGTGATGCCCGACTACGCGTTGATGAACCAGTACCTGTACGAGGGGAAGGCGAAGGAGGTCGAGCAGATGACCATCGACGCCCTCGCCGAGGGGCGGCACTTCCAGGAGGTCATGAATGAAGGCCTCATTGCCGGCATGAGCGTGGTGGGCGAGGACTTCAAGCACAACGTGCTCTACGTGCCCGAGGTGCTTATTGCGGCGCGCGCGATGAAGGCGGGCATGGCGGTGCTCAAGCCGCTCCTCACGTCGAAGGAGAACGAGTCGCAGCGCGTGGGGACGCTCGTCATGGGCACGGTGCGCGGTGACCTGCACGACATCGGCAAGAACCTGGTGTGCATGATGGCGGAGGGCGCGGGCTTCGAGGTGCACGACATCGGCGTGGACCAGAGTCTCGAGAAGTTCATGGCTGCCGCCGACAAGTTCGACCCGAAGATCATCGGCATGAGCGCGCTCCTCACGACGACGATGACATACATGAAGACGGTCATCGACGGATTCGAGGCCGCGGGGCGTGGGCACATCAAGATGGCCATCGGCGGCGCGCCCATCAGCCAGATGTTCGCGGACGAGATCGGCGCGGACGGATACGGACAGAACGCCTCGGCGGCGGTGGACCTGTTCCTTCGCCTGGCGGGCGCGACGCAGGATGAGCCGGCGGCCGTTGCTGCGCCAGCCGCGGCGCGTGGTGCGGCGCCCACGGATGCCCGCACCACAGCCGCGGCACAGGGCACGCGCTCCACCTACAGGGTGCTCTACTGGCAGGAGGTCCCGTCGCAGGTGCGCGTCGAGGACGACGCGGGCAACGACGTGAGCGTGGAACTGCCGTCGCGGTTCGCGCAGCGCATCGATGCGATGGCGCAGCAACGCGGCATCACGGGCGCCGACGCGTACACCGCGGAATGGCGGTGGGGCGAGGAACAGTCGCGCGACGGATCCGCGCAGGACGTGGCCGCGGCGGTCATCGCCGAACTGGAGGCCGGGGCGGATTGGTGAGATGTCCGTCGCGCTGACGATCAACGGCCATTCCACCGAAGCGGCGCCAGCCGGCGCGTCGCTCTTCGACCTCGCGGAAGCACTCGGCGTGAGCGTGCCGACGTCGTGTGTCAAGAACGGCAAGTGCAAGGAATGCATCGTGGAGGTGACGGACGGGATGACCGCCCTGTCCGCGCCGACGGCGCAGGAGGCACACCTCCA
>JAYVNZ010000237.1:0-2856 GCA_043758185.1 Gemmatimonadaceae bacterium
TGACGGCGTGCGCTCAATGTCGGCGAGCCGCCCATCCACCGCAGCGAATCGTACGGGCGCATGGCGCATCGTGTTGATCGCGCGCTCCCCGGACACAATCGCGAGCACGGGACCGTGAACGACTGCGTCGCCGGCGTAGATGGTGAGGATGTCGGCATAGCGACGCAACACGGAATCGAGCACCACGTACGTCACCTCGGAATCCGACTTCACGTCGATGAGCAGCGTGAGCGGCTGCGTGCCGGGATACGCCCGTCCGCCATGCTCGCGGATGTACGTGCGAAGTGGTGAGAGGTACAGCGATTCCAATGTCCGGTCGACCGTCACGCTGTCACGATGGTGTCCCACGAGCAGTTGTCCACCCACGAGGTGCACGTCCGCCTCCACGCTTCGGAAGCCGCGTTCGAGTGCGCTGAACAGCGGGCGCGCGTGCTGGTAGTCGTTGTGCGCATGCGCGCGCTCGAGTGGTGCCGGTTGCGCTGCTGCACTTATCGGCCCGATGCACGCCGCCGCGAGAAGACAACACAGCGTGCGCACACGATAGCCGGGCACCGTCACTTCGGCAGCGCGGCGAGGGTGAGCACGAGCAGCGCGGCGCGCTGCGGACCACGCCATCCGGCGGGCCCGTCCTCGAACCACTCGTCGAGCCCGTGGAATCCGCCGCCACGCCCACCGCCGCCGATCGTAATGGCAGGGATGCCAAGGGCCATTGGAACGTTCGCGTCCGTGCTCGCCGACGAGAGCGGGCCATCCATCCCCACGGCGCGCGATGCCTCGCGCGCGACGCGAACGATGCGCAGCGAATCAGGCTCGCTGCCGGCGGGGCGCAGACCGATCGTATCCACGGCGAGCGACAGCTTGGCCGAGGGGGCCGGCCACCGCCCGTTCTCGGCGACGAGCGCGCGTCGCGCGGCACGCTGGACCTGTGCGTCGAGCCTGGCCAGCGATGCGGCCGACTCCGAGCGCATGTCCACCTCCATGGACGTCTCGAACGGAATCGCGTTGACCGATGTGCCACCCTTCACCACGCTGACGCTGAACGTGGTTCTCGGAGACGTCGGTGTGCGCAGGTCGGCGATGGCCGCGATCGCGCGCCCCATCGCGTGGGCTGGGTTCGGAATCCCGAAGTCATGATAGCTGTGTCCACCCCGGCCCTTGTACGTGAACCGGTATCGGTTGCTGCCCACGGCCCGGTTGACGATGGTATCGCCCGGAGAATCGACGCTGATGAAGTAGTCCACCCTGCCTGCGAGCTCGCGCGCGAACAGGTGTCGAGTTCCGCGGAGGTTGCCTGCCCCCTCCTCGCCAACATTGCCGGCGAAGATGATGGTGCCCGTTGTCGTAACGGCAGAATGCTGGAGCGCCCGCGCCACCGACAGCACCGTGGCGAGCCCGCGGCAGTCGTCGCTGATGCCCCGGCCCACGTAGCGCTCACCCTCACGACGCACCCGCACGTCGGTGCCCTCCGGGAACACCGTGTCGAGATGCCCCTCGATGAGCACGGTGGAGCCACCGCCAGTGCCATGGCGTTCGCCGATCACGTTGCCCACCGAATCGATGCGCACGTCGGCCAGCCCCGCTTCCCTGAATGCCTGCAGGTATGCCTGCGCCCTCGCGGCCTCCTTGAACGGCGGGGCAGGAATCTCGCAGAGCGCAACCTGCTGCGAGAGCGTCCACGCGTTGCGCGCCTTGATGGAGTCGAGCAGCGCACGAACGTCGGCTCGGCTGGCCAGCGTGCTCGCCGACTGGGCGCGCAGGCCAGCCACTGCCAGGCACTGCAGCATGACGGCGACACAGAGTTGTCGAGTGTGCATCGGATTTTCCTTCGGAACGGAGAGCGGAGGGAGGGCGCCAACAGTTGGGGAATGTGGCCCGGCTGCCATTGTTTTCGCCACTGCCCACGTTTCTGGAAACTTCTCGAGTCCCTCGCCGCGTTCAGCTCGTGTCGCCAACACCGCCGGGACTCTTCCGGCATCTCCCTGAGCCAGAGTGCCGCCATGACTACCGTGATCACAGGCGCGACGGGCGCCATTGGCGCGGCGCTCGCGACGCAGCTCCACGCGCGTGGCGATGCGCTCCTGCTCTGCGGCCGCAACACCGAGAAGCTTTCGGCCCTCAATGATGCGCTCGGCGCCGGGCACCACATACTTGCCGCTGACCTCACCGGTGGAGACGGCATTGCTGCCCTCCAGTCACTCGCGACGGGCATTGGTCTCATCACTGGGTTGGCCCATTGCATGGGCTCGACTGTCGTGCGGCCGCTTCATCTAACGTCCGAGAAGGATTGGCTGGACCAGCTCGCCATCAACGCCACGTCCGCATTCCACGTGCTGAAGTGGTTCGTAATGCAGGCGATGAAGGCGCAGAGTCCCGCCGTGGCGGTGTTGACGAGTTCCGTCGTTGCCGAGGCGGGTTTTGCCAGTCACGAGGCCATTGCTGCTGCCAAGTGCGCTGTTACGGGCCTGGCCTTGAGCGCGGCAGCGACCTATGCGGATCGCGGTGTGCGCGTGAACGTGGTGGCCCCGGGTCTCACCCGGTCGCCGCTCACGCAGCGTTTCATCTCCACCCCGGATGCCGAAGCGCGGTCGGCCGCACTGGTTCCAGTGAACAGGATTGCCGAGCCGGACGACGTGGCGCATGCATTCGCCTTTCTGCTCTCGCAGCACGCAGTGCACATTACCGGTCAGGTCATTCGGGTTGATGGCGGGCAGGCGATGCTGCGGCCGCTCCCACGCGCGACAAAGGCATGAGCGCGACAGTTCCGATGCGGCGTGCGGGCTATTGCCATGTATGGAGTGCGATCGTCGCCCTGTGCCTCGCCATCGCATGCCGTCGTGACGGGGCACAGGAACGCGC
>JAYVNZ010000238.1:0-2825 GCA_043758185.1 Gemmatimonadaceae bacterium
CCCCCAAACTGCGCCCTCGCCGTTTCCCTGGTGGGGCATTGAGCGTGTCTTTGGCGTTACGCTGGCTCCTGACCCCTATTTTGCTCGCAAACCGTTGCATGGACCAGCGCTGCTGGAGCGACGCTGGCTGCACCGCTGCGCAGCGGTTGGCGAAGAGACGGGGGCAATCCGCAGGCCTCTGCGCTTCCTTCGATTTGAAGTGCGAACAGTCCACTCTTCGAGGAGTTGATTTGTGTCGCCATGTCGCCAAGCGTCACCCCTCGAGCCCGACGTTCGTCGCGTCCGCGAGCGCACGAGCCCGGCTTGCGCTCCTGCAGATGACCGCCCACGTTCACGCACCCTAACAGCCGAGTGTGCTATGCGTGTCGCATCCGTGATCTCCGCTGTGGTCGGACTCCTCATGTGCACCGGCGAGCTCCGCGCGCAAGGCACCGAAATCGTGCCCGGGGCTCGTCTCCGCATCGCGGCGCAGGGAATCGTGGCGGGTCAGTTGGTGGCCACCGTTCTCTCACGCACCGCCGACTCTCTCGTGCTCGGCGGACCCGGCATGCAGCCACTCACGGTCGCCGTCAATCGTCTCACGTCCATCGAAGTCAGCCGCGGAAAGAGTCGCCTGGAGGGTGCCGGCCGCGGTATCAAGTGGGGCGTACCCATTTCGGTGGGGTTGGCGTCGCTGATCGCGCCCACCCTGAAAAAGTGCGACACCATCGCGGGCGTGAGGAGATGCGGCCTGGAAGCATCGACCGGCGACAAATGGGCGTTCGCCCTCGTCGGCGGTACCGTGGCTGGAATCTTTTATGGCGTGCCGATAGGCGCGCTGATCGGCGCGGAAAGATGGGAACGCTTCGAGCCTGTCGCACGCACGTCCTTCATCATGCACCAGGGCAGCCCGGGAATTGGTATGTCGGTGAGCTTCTAACTCAGGAGTCCAGCGAGCCATGCCACAAAAGGAAACCCTGCCGCTATGCAACGGCAGGGTTTCCGCGCCAGCACGAGCTCCTTCCGCTGCCCGTTTGAATCGACTCCAACTCCTACCCCGCTTGCCACCGGATTTCCTGCTCCTCGACCGCATTACTACGCGGCCGCGCCCCGGCTACTTCCAGGGGTTGGCAGTCACACGACGCATGAGATAGCTGTCCACCGTCACCCCGTTGTCGAAACGAGCCATCCCGGCGGCGGTCCGGTTCGCCGCCGAACCGTAATGGGCGAGTGTGACGGGGTCCGTGCGCGCTCCAATGTCATCAAGCGTCGCCCAGTTCGGGTAAAGAATGCTGATGGCCACGTTCCAGTCGTTCTCACCCTGCGTCGCCACCTTCGTCGACAGCGTGTAGTCGCTGATGATGCCCTTCGCTTTTTCCTGCTCATACACGGGCATCACGTGCTGGCGCATATCCGCCCAGAAGGCATCTGCACGCCCGGGCTTGAGCCGCACATGAATGACGCGGACTACGGCACCGGGAGTGGTATTGGGACTTCCCATCTGCGCATCAGCAGACTCACCGGCGAACACAATCGCGAGACCGCTGAGTACGAGGAAGAGTCTGTTTCGCATGGATTGCTCCTGAGTGGGAGAATTGCAGCAGGGCAATCATTGTAGCTGAGCTGGCCAGGAACGCAACGGACAAATGGTCCGGATGGCCATTGGGCTGCGCTTCTGATTCCTTGATGAAGCGCAAGGACTGGATTCCATTGGCTCAGGATTGACGGGAGGAAGGAACGCGTCGCTTCCGGAGACCCGAGCGGCGCCGTAGCTTCGCCCAGGCTGCAACAAGCTCCTCCGTATCGTACGCTCACCAACCTGTAGCGAGACACGGCGAATGACGCATGACCCGTCCCGGCGCAAGCGCCTCTGCCGCATCATCCTCTCGCTCGTCCTCAGCGCTGCCGTCGCCTCCACGCTCGCCGCCCAACAGCCCGGCATAACCGCGCTGTCCGACACGATTGTCCAACGGGTGGACCGCGGCTTCGCGCCGTTCACCTCCACCGCTTCGCCTGGCTGTGCTACAGGCCTCGCGCGGAATGGCCAGACGCTGCTCACGCGCGCCTACGGGCTCGCCAATCTCGAATACGACGTCCCCAACACGCCGGAAACCATCTTCGAGAGCGGGTCCGTGGCGAAGCAATTCACGGCTGCCGCCGTCGTCCTGCTGGCGCAGGACGGCAAGCTCTCGCTGGACGACGACGTGAGGACATACCTTCCCGAGCTGCACGACTTCCGGAAGCGGATCACCATCCGCAACCTCCTCACGCACACGAGCGGCCTCCGCGACTGGTACACCCTCGCCGAGCTGGAACAGATGCCCGCGGGGAGGCACGTGCACAGCCCAGCGACAATCCTCGACATCGCGCGCCGGCAGCGCACGCTCAACTTCGCGCCGGGCGCGGAGTACCTCTACAGCAATACCGGCTACATCCTGGCGTCGATCATCGTGCAACGTGTGAGCGGCATTCCGTTCACCACCTTCACCGAGCAGCGACTGTTCCGACCAATCGGCTTGATGCACACGCAGTGGCGCAACGACTTCACCAAGGTCGTGAAGGGACGGGCCACCGCATACACGGGCACTGCGAACACGGGCTTCACGCTGGACATGCCGTTCACGAACGTCATCGGAAGCGGTGGCCTGCTCAGCACCGTGAGCGACTGGCTGGCGTGGAATGCCTTCCTCGACGACCCCGTGGCCATTCCTGGCGGCGCAGCGCTCGTCCGGACGATGACGACGCCGATGATCCTCAACAGCGGCAAGCCCATCACCTATGCGCTCGGTCTCACGGTCAGCACGCGCGACGGCATGCGCGAAGTGAGCCACAGTGGCTCCACCGGT
>JAYVNZ010000239.1:0-2117 GCA_043758185.1 Gemmatimonadaceae bacterium
GCCGTGCGCGAAGTCGAGGCCCGCCATGGTGTCGTGCGCGACTTCGGGATTCACCCCCACCATGTCGGGATGATCGAGCGTATAGATGAAGGCGAGTGCGTGCCCGATGGTGGGCAGGAATATGTCGCCGCGCGGCTCGTTGGGCTTCGGCTCCAGCGCAAACCTGTAGTTGTACCCCTGCGCGATGTTGTACTCGCACAGGAAGTTGATGGCATCGCGAAACCACTTCATCGCCTCGCGGGCATCCTTGGCCGCATTGGTCTCCACACCTTCTCGCCCGCCCCAGAACACGTACGTCTCGGCATCGAACTCCTTGCCGAGATCCATGGAGCGCATCGTCTTCTGGAGTGCATGTCGGCGGACGGCCGCATCGTTGCTCGTGAACGCCCCGTCGCGGAAGACGGGATCGCCGAACAGGTTCGTCGTCGCCATTGGCACCTTCATGCCGCTTTCCTTGAGCGCCGCCCGGAAGTCACGCACGATCTTCTCGCGCTCCGCTGTGGTGGCGTCGCGCGGCACGAGGTCGTTGTCGTGGAAGTTCACGCCATACGCGCCGAGCTCGCCGAGCTTCCGCACGATCTGAACGGGAGAAATGGCGGGACGCACGGCGTCGCCGAAGGGATCGCGGCCCGGATTGCCCACCGTCCAGAGTCCGAACGTGAACTTGTGCTCTGGCCGCGGAGTGAACGCGTCGTTGGTGTTGGGTTTGGTCATGGAATGATTCAGGGAATTGCGTCGCAGCGCGGCTTGAGTCGGTTGGACGGACAGCGCAACGTCTGGTAGTACTGGAGCGAATGAGCAGGCTGTTCAAACGGCGCGGGAATTGGCTGGCGGGCGAAGGTCTGGAAATATGCGAGGTCCGCGTCTCGCCACCAGCGTGCCTCCTTCTCCTGGATGTCCAGGAACGACTGCACCTCGGCGAATCGGCGGGCGTCGATGGCAGTGCGCAACCCGCTCCAGGTGCGCTGCATGGACCGCACGGAATCCACCCCCGCATTCAGGCGCACGATCATTTCATTCCACAGCGTGCGTCCGGACTGCATCCGGTATGTCCACGGCACGTGGTGAAACCAGAGCAGGTTCGAGTCCGGTACCGTGGCAAGGCTACCGTAGCGATCGCGCACCGGCGGAAAGTACTGCGCCACCTGGTTGCTGCCCGTTGCTGTCCTGTCGAAGCCGATGCCGAGCGAATCGGCCTTGTGGAAGTACACAGGCGACTGGTCCGCACGCTGCGTGCGATTCCACGGGCCCGGCCCATAGTGGTGCCCCGTGGCCATGATGTGCGCAAGACCGAGTGGCGTCATGTAATTCACCACCGCCTCGCGCGAGATCGTCATCATGTGCACGATGCTCGCAACCGCGGCCGGATCGTTGGTGAACGTCTGCCGCACCCACTCGGTGGCGATCCCCTCCGCACTCGCCTCCGGGTTCCACGCAAGCCGGCCGAATGCGTACCAGTTGGCCTGGTTGAACTGTGAACCGGTCCAGTTGGTGTCGGATCCGATGTTCGCGACGCCGGTCATGCCGGTATGCGCATACCCGTGCAGCGAGCCGTCGATCACCCTGGCGACGGTGGACCCCTTGCCGTTGGCATAGGTGTCTGCGCGGAGCACTTCCTGGAACAGGGGGCCGAGGTAGACGAGGTGTGTATCCTGGCCCAGGTATTCCTTGGTGACCTGGAATTCCATCATGAGCGGCGTCTTCGGCATCGCGCCGAATAAAGCCGAGAACGGTTCACGCGGCTGGAAGTCAAGTGCGCCGTTCTTGACCTGCACCATCACGTTCTCGCGGAAGGTGCCATCGAGCGGCTTGAACTCATCGTAGGCCTGGCGCACGCGATCGACGGGCGTGTCCGGGCTGTAGACGAAGGCTCTCCACATCACCACGCCGCCATGTGGCGCCAGTGCGTCTGCGAACATGTTTGCGCCGTCGGCATGCGAGCGCTTGTAGTCCTGCGGGCCCGGCTGCCCCTCGGAATTGGCCTTCACCACGAACCCGCCGAAGTCCGGAATCACCGCATAGATCTCGTTGACCTTCGTTGTCCACCATGCGCGCACCGCAGGGTCGAGCGGGTCGGCGGTGGTGAGACCGCCAATCTCGATGGGCGCACTGAACCG
>JAYVNZ010000240.1:0-8133 GCA_043758185.1 Gemmatimonadaceae bacterium
GACGCCGGTGCCAGCTCGGGAATGGTCCCCACGCCATGATCGCCCGTGAGTACGATGGTAATGGAGGTCGAATCGCGCAGCCGGTACAGCGAGTCGAGAAAGGTGCCGAGTGCGCGGTCCACACGCACCACCTGGTCGTGGATCTCGCGTGAGTCCGGCCCATAACGATGTCCAACGTAATCCGTGCCCGACAGCGACACGGCCAGCAAATCCGAATGCCCGCCCGCGCCGAGTGCGAGGGACTGTACGCCGTGCAGTGCGAACGACAGCGTGATGTCATCGATGAATGGCGTGCCGCGCACGATGCTGGCGGCGGTGGCGGGATCGTCGGGCAGGGTGTGAGGAAACACGTTGCCGGTTTCCCCCTCGGCTGCCACGGTATCCGGCTCCGCGTAGGCGGAAGCGGGAAGGAGCAGGTTCCAGCTGCGCCCGGCGAAGCTCTGCGGCAACTGGCGCGCGTTCCACGACACCACCCACGGCGGCAGGCTGTCGCGGTAATAGCGGCTGGTGATGAAGCGGCCGTCCGGCGAATACCAGTACACGTTGGCGCGCGACCGTCCGATGGGCAGGATTGCGCCGCGATCCTTGGTGGACACGCTCAGCGCGCGCGACTGCGGGTCCTGCGTGGTCATCCAGTCTGCCAGCGCCGTTCCCTGAAACCGTCTGGGCGACGCGCCGGGTCCCACGCCGCCGGCAATCAATGGCGACGCGTCGTCATCCACCCCCGCACGGTTCATCATGATGCCCGTGGACCGTGGGAACCGCCCCGACAGCAGCGTGGCATGGCCAGGCGCGGTTTCGGTAATGGCGTGGTCGTGGTGTGCGTTGGTGAACCACGCTCCGTTCCGCGACAATCGCCCCAGCCCCCCTGATAATTGCGGGGCGAACCGCTCGAGGTAGTCGTTGCGGAGCTGGTCGACGGTAATCAGTACAACCAGCGACGGACGCGGTTGCATTGCCGCACCCTGGGCGTGCACGCGTGACGCGGCGGCGAGGGCGAGCATGAGGAAGGCACGGCGAGCGGCGAATGGTGTCATGCGGGAATGTGCGAAGCAGGAAGTAAGGCGGCAAGCATGGCGCGATTGGCGGGCAGACACGATACTACCCCGACCCACACAGGGAGGTTGCATGCCGAACGGCACATTTCGCACGACAGCGACCTCGCGCGTCGTCCTGCGACTGGTTGTCTACTACATCGTACTCATAGGGGGAGGAACACTCCTGTGGCGCGTACTGCCACGCGTCGGCGTCCTTGCGCCTTCATCCCTCGATCAACTCTTCGGCGGCGGCCCGCCGGTGAATGCCCGGGGCATCGCCACCACGCCGCTCGATGAAGTCACTCTCGCAGTCACGGTGGCTGTCGCGATGCTGGCCTCCATCGCACTCTCCCTCCCGGTTGCGTGGGTGTACCTGCTCACGCGCGCGAAGCGCGGCTATCAGCAGTCCGTGGTGCAGCTTCTCATCATCCTGCCGCTCGTGGTGTCGGGCATCGTGCTGCTCGTGAAATACAGCATCACCCTCGCATTCAGCCTCGCCGGCATCGTCGCGGCGGTCCGCTTCCGCAACACGCTCGACGACAGCAAGGACGCCGTTTACGTCTTCCTCGCCACGGCACTCGGCCTGGCTGCCGCGGTGAACCTGCCCGTGGCCGTCGTGGTCTCGATCCTGTTCAACGTCACCGTGCTGGTGCTCTGGTATTCCGACTTCGGCAACGCGCCCGTGGAGCTCGATGGCAGCATTGCAGACCGTCGCCTGAAACGCGCCAGGCAGCTCGCGCGGACAGGCACCTTCGTCGCGCGCATGGACGACGAAGTGTTCCAGAACATGACGCGCGACCAGTTGGAAGGCGTCGCCGAGCGCGCGTGGCGCCGCGCCAAGGCCAATGATGACGGCGCGGCCGGCGCATCGGAGGAGGCATGCCTGGTACTCCGTACTGCCGACGTGGGCGCACTGCGATCGGTGGTCGAACCCAGGCTCCAGGACTACACCCGCCAATGGCGCCTGGGCGCCGTGACGACAACGGGCGGAGTCGAGCAGGTCGAATACTTCCTCCAGCTCAAGAAGCGGACGCCGGCCGAGGAACTCCTCTCGCTCATCCGTGCGGCTGGATCGAGCCACGTCATTCACGCGGAGTTCAAGTGAAACACTCACCCCGCACCGCGATCGTCATCCCCCTGCGCCGCGTACTCGCCGCCTGCCTGCTCGGCCTGTCGCTGCTGCCGCGGCATGCCGCCGCCCAGGACCCTGCCGCGAAGCAGGGGGCCACGGACAAGAAGGAGAAGCAGGAGAAGAAGGAGAAGAAGGAAAAGAAGGAAAAGAAGAAAAAGGACGGAAGTGCGACGGACTCCGTGCCGACGCCGCCTCTCTTCGCCGCCGAGACACCGCTCGCTGTCACGTTCACCGTCAACTTCGGCCACCTGCGCACCGACAAGGGCGACGCGGCACCCTGGCGCGCGGCGACCATGACCTACGCGGGCGCCGATGGGAAGCCGGTAGTCGTGCCGCTCAAGGTCAAGTCACACGGCATCTGGCGGCTCAAGCACTGCGGCATCCCGCCAATGCGCCTCAACTTCAGCAACACGCAGACGAAGGGGACGCTGTTTCACGACCTGCAGAAGCCCAAGATGGCGAGCGTCTGCAAGAACAACGATGGCTACGAACAGCTGGTGCTCAAGGAGATGCAGCTGTACCGCGTGTACCAGGTGCTGACCCCCATGAGCCACCGCGTGCGGACACTGCGCGTGGCGTACACCGATAGCGCGTCGGGAAAGGTGGAGTCCACGCGCTATGCCTTCCTCATCGAGGATCCGGACGAGCTGGCCGACCGGTTGGGTGGCGCGATGACGAAGACGAAAGGCGCGACAGCGGACGACATGGAAGCGGAGCCAGTGGCAATCGCGTTCCTGTTCGAATACCTCATCGGGAACCTGGATTTCTCGTTCAACCAGCTGCACAATGGCGAGGTCGTCATGAAGCACGATGCCTCACTTGCCATTCCGGTCGCCTACGACTTCGACTTCTCCGGCGCGGTGAACGCGCCCTACGCCACTGTCGATCCGCAATTCAGGTCCAGGCGCATCACCGAGCGCGTCTACCGCGGCTATTGCACACTGGTGCCTGCGTACGGTCCGGTCTTCGCGCTCTTTCAGCAGAAGAAGGACGCGATCTACGCCCTGTATCGGGACGACGTTGGCAAGTTGCTCGAGCCCGGAGCCGTTCGCGAGACGCTGGCGTACTTCGACGAGTTCTACGAGGACATCAAGACGCCCGCCAACGCGCAGGATCGCGTCCTTCGATACTGCGTGGGCCCCCGCTGATCCCGGCGACGAAGGCGCCGCCGCACCCTTCCGTGGTTCGCTACGAGCTGCACTCCGCGGAGCAGCTCGAGGCAATCGCGGGCGCACCGCTGCCGCTCGGCATCAGGGCGAGCTCGCCACGGCGCTCGCGCCACCGCGACCTGTATATCGACACGCCCGACGAGGCGCTGCGGGGGCGCGGTGTCGCGTGCCGCCTGCGCATTGGTGCCGACGACCATCACGTGCTCTCGCTCCGTATCCACGGTGAGCATGGCGCACCACCGCTCCGAATCGCGGCACCGGCGCACTCGGCAGATGTGCAGGGCGCGCTCGCCGAGAACACAACGGCGGCGCGGCGGATCAGGGCCTTGATCGACCCCGCGCGGCTTGGGGCGCTGCTGGATCTCGAGGTGGAGCGCCTGTCGCGCTTCGCACACCCCGACCTGCTGCGCCGGCCACGGATCGAACTGCACTTCGACCGCATCACGGTTCGGCGTGACGACACGGTGCGGACATTTCACCAGCTCTGCGCACACCTTCGTCGCGGACCGGCGGCCGCGCTCGAACGGCTCGCGCGCGCGCTGGAGGTCACGCATGACCTCCACCAGCCGGCAGCGCCCCCGCGCGAGCACGCCGAGATCCTCCTCCGCTGGAAGCGCACGGCGTCGCCCTGCGCGCCAGTGGAGTACTCTGACCAGGCGCTGCGCACTGTCGCCGCGGACGGCCACACTGGTGCGCCGTTCCTGAACCCCGAGCTCAGCCTGCTCGCATTCCAGCGCCGCGTGCTCGCGCTCGCGGAAGACCCGCGCACGCCGTTGCGAGAGCGACTGCGCTTCCTTGGCATCGTCACGAGCAACATCGACGAGTTGTACATGGTGCGCATGTCCGGCCTGCGCGCCGAAGCGAACGAGGACGGGGCGTCCGTGCCCCGCGCCGACGGACTCTCGCCGCGTGACCGGTTGATGCGCGTCGAGCAGGAGGTGACCAGCCTCCTCGCGGCACAGTCGCAGTGCGCGCGTGCCTGTCTGGACGAGGCCGCCGCGGCAGGCGTACACCTCCTGCGCTGGGATGATCTCTCGACAGCCGAGCGCAGCCAGCTGACCGCGCAATGCCGCGACGAGATACACCCGGCGCTCACGCCGCTGGCGATGACGCTCAGCCCAGGTCATCCGCTGCCTCACCTGCCGCACCTGGGGCTCTCGCTCGCCGTGGTCTTTCGCCGTGAGCCAGGCGGGGCGCCGCACCTTGCCGAATTCGAACTGCCTACCGATGTGCCCCGGCTGCTGCCGGTGCCGGGTCGCGAGCGGGACGTGATCGCGATGGAGGACCTCCTCCGAGCGAACGTCGACCTCCTGCACCCCAATGTGCTCGTGGAGGGCGCCCACCTCTTTCGCGTGACCCGGCGCGGCGACCTCGCCCTCGATGAAGAAGGGGCGGACGACCTGTTGCAGGCCGTCGCCAGCGCCACCGAGCGGCGCCCCTTCAACGCGGCTGTTCGCGTCGAAGTCGAGCGCTCAATGCCCGCCTTCGTCGCCGAGATGGTACTCGAGAGCCTTCGACGCGATGCCCTCGTGCAGGGAGTGGAGCCAGCGGTGCGCGAGGTGCAGGTCATCGACGGCCTCATCGACCTGCGCTGTCTCGCTGCATTGCCGCTGCCGCCACTGCCCGCATACGAGTATCCGGTGCTGCGGGCCAGAAACCCCGTGGCGGTGCAGGGCAGCATGCTGGACGCCGTGCGCCAGGCCGACCTCCTCGTGCATCATCCCTTCGAGTCGTTCGACGGCACCGTTATCCGCTTTCTGCAAGAGGCGTCGGCCGATCCCGCCGTCACCACCATCAAGGTCACGCTCTATCGCGTGGGAGACCCCTCGCCCGTGGTGCAGGCACTGCTCGCGGCGGCGCAGGCTGGCAAGCGGGTGGTGGCGTTCGTGGAGCTCAAGGCCCGCTTCGACGAGGAGCACAATGTGTCCTGGGCACGCGCCCTCGAGCGCGCGGGTGGCAACGTGGTCTATGGCCTGGTGGGCCTCAAGACGCATGCGAAGGTCGCACTCGTGGTGCGTCGCGAGGGCGAGCGGCTGCAGCGCTACGCGCACGTGGGCACCGGCAACTACAATGGGCGGTCGGCACTGCAGTACACGGATCTCAGCCTGTTCTCTGCGCGGGATGACCTCACCTCGGATATCGCCGACCTCTTCAACGAGCTCACGGGGTCGTCTCGGCCGCCGCAGGGTTTGTCGCACGGTGGGCTCGTGGCACCGCACCAACTGTTGCCGGCCGTGTTGGCGCTCATTGGGCGGGAAGCCGCGCATGCGCGCGCGGGACGTGAGGCGGCCATCACCATCAAGGTGAACGGCCTCGCAGATCCCGAGGTGGCCGAGGCATTGTATGCGGCATCGAACGCGGGGGTGCGCGTCGAGCTGGTCGTCCGCGGCATCTGCACGCTGCGTCCCGGCGTCCCGCAGCAATCAGACCGCATTCGCGTCGTGTCCGTCGTCGGCCGGTTCCTGGAACACTCCCGCATCTACCGGTTCGCCAACGGCGGTGCGCCCGCCATGTTCATCGGGTCGTCCGACCTGCGGCCGCGCAACCTGCGCCGGCGCGTCGAGTTGCTCGTTCCCGTCGTCGCTGCCCATCACTGTGCGCGGCTCGAGCGCATATTGGACTTGTACCTGCAGGATGAAACCGCGTGGGTGCTGCAGCAGGACGGGTCGTACCAGCGTGCTGGCGCCGGTGATGGCAATGTGCAGTCCCTCCTCGTGACCGAGGCGGCCACCCTATTGTCGCCCTGAACAGGTGGGCGCAACCAGGCATGACCTGCTGAACTCGCGATAGCATCTCCAACCCGGATCCATCCATGTCCTCAGCATCGCCACTCTTCGCATCCACGCCGCGGCACCAGGCCATCGGCATCGTCGTGCTCCGTGTACTCACCGGCGTCGTGTTCGCGGCGCACGGCTACCAGAAGCTGTTCGTCTACGGCATGGGCGGTGTGCAGGGCGCCTTCACCAAGATGGGTGCACCCATGCCCATGATCACCGGCCCGCTCGTGGCATTGCTGGAGTTCTTCGGCGGCCTGGCGCTCGTCATCGGCCTGCTCACCCGGCTCGCGGCACTCGGACTCGCCATCGACATGCTGGGCGCCATTCTCATCGTTCACCTCGCGGGCGGATTCTTCCTGCCTGCTGGCTACGAATTCGCGCTGTTGCTGTTCGCCGCGTCGCTTGCGCTCGGCGTCGCTGGCCCCGGTGCATTCTCGGTTGACGCCACCATCGCCGGCCGCCGTGCCGACACGCTGCGCTGACGTCACCAACCAGGATGCTGACATGATGCGCATCGACCCCGACCTGCAGGATGACGCACAGCGTGACGCCGACCCGCCACTGGCCGACGGAATCGCCGCGCCGGGTTACCGGCTTCCTGCGGCGCTTCGGCTTGGCCATGTTGCGCTCCAGGTTGCCGATCTCGAAACATCCCTCACCTGGTATCAGGACGTCCTGGGCCTCCGCATCCTTGAGCGTGCGGCCAGCACCGCCTTGCTGGGCACGCAGCAGGCTGGCACGGCACTCGTGCACCTCACGGAGCGACCCGGCGCCAATTACAGCGCGCAGCATTCGCGGCTCGGTCTCTTCCACTTTGCCATCCTGCTGCCGAACCGCGCCGCACTCGGGCGCCTCGTGTCGCACCTTGGCGACATCGGCGCGCAGGCGGGCGCGTCGGACCATCTCGTGAGCGAGGCCATCTACCTCCACGATCCCGACGGTCTGGGCATCGAGGTCTATGCCGACCGGCCCCGAAGTGCGTGGTCGCGCGACGGGCGCCAGCTCCGCATGTCCAGCGATCCGCTCGACCTCGGAGATCTGGTCCGTGCCGCCGGCGGCGCGCCATGGAATGGCATGCCTGCGGGGACGGTCATGGGCCACGTACACCTGCACGTCGGCAACCTGGAAGACGCAGCTGCGTTCTACCACGGTGCCCTCGGCCTCGACAAGATGGTGTGGAACTACCCGGGCGCATTGTTCCTCGCCGCCGGCGGGTATCACCATCACCTCGGCATCAATATCTGGGCTGGACCGCGCGCGCCGGCGCCGACCGATGCAGATGCCCGTTTGCTCGAGTGGCGATTGGTGCTGCCAACGCCGCACGACGTGCAGCGCGCTGCAGCCAGCCTGTCGTCCGCAGGGTATTCCGTCGTCGCAGACGGCGACGACTGCATCGCGTCGGACCCGTGGGACACGCGGGTGCGGCTGCTGGTGTAGCTTCGTGAACGCGCGGAGGCCAGTCCGCCAATTTTCACGGAGACGGATGCACACGTGTTGAGCTTGAATTCCGTAGCAGGCTGGGAAGAAGCGGTCCTGGCCAGCATCGCCGGCGCCACCGGCGGCATGGAGGAACGTGACCAGCAGATCGAACGCTCCGGCGTGTACGGCGAGTATCCCGCCATTGTACGCGCCTACGAAGAACTGTTCGTCGACCCGGAGTCAGCCGGTGAAGCCATCAAGCGTGCCGTGTTCCTGGTGTGGCGCGGTGCAGTTGAAGCGCCCGCCGTGACCGGCATTGCCCCATTGCCCGACGGCACCGTGCGGGCCGTCGTGCACGCACTCGATTCCCGCCAGCGACGCGATGCGCTGGACGATGAGCAGCGCTGGATGCTCGCATGGTATCATGCGCGCAGTCCGGACCTGCTGGAGCTCTACGGGGCCACGCCAACGCTCCTGGACGCCGCCGCCTCACTGCATGCCGACGCGTGGCGCAACGCGGGGATCACGGCGTCAGCGATGGCGCTGCGTGGGCAAATGGGACGCTACTGGGCCAACCTGGCGTCCGGCACGGGGTAACC
>JAYVNZ010000241.1:0-2668 GCA_043758185.1 Gemmatimonadaceae bacterium
GTGAGCGCAGGCACGGCGGCACTCGTTGCGGCGCTGGTGCTGGGCAAACGGCACATGCTTGGCCGAGCGCCGCTGGTGCCGCACAGCGTGCCGTTCACGCTGTTCGGGGCGGGGCTGCTGTGGTTCGGGTGGTTTGGGTTCAACGCAGGGTCCGCGCTCGCGGCCAACGACCTTGCCGCATTGGCCTTTGCGTCGACGCATGCCGCCGCTGCCGCGGGGCTCACTGCGTGGATGGTCATCGACATCGTCCGGACGGGCCGGGCCACGGCGGTGGGTGCGGCCACCGGGGCCGTGATTGGCCTGGTTGCCATCACGCCCGCCGCGGGCTTCGTGAGCACGGGCTCCGGGCTGGCGATCGGTGCGATTGCCGCTGTGGCGAGTTACGCAGCCATGCAGGTACGCGCCAGGACGTCGGTTGACGACACGCTCGACGTCTTCGCCTGTCATGGCGTGGCCGGCATCGCTGGCGCGCTCCTCACGGGCGTGTTCGCCAGCAAGCTGGTGAATCCCGCCGGCGCGGATGGACTCCTGCACGGCGGCGGTTTGCATCAGTTGGGGGTGCAGGCGCTTGCGGTGGCGGTCACCATGTTGCTGTCAGGGTCGCTCACGGCGGGCATTCTCGTGGCCATGCAGGCGGTGATGAAGGTGCGGAGCTCCATCGCGTCGGAGGTGATCGGCCTCGACTCCAGCGAGCATGGTGAGGAGGCGTATCATGCCGGCGACCTTGGCGAGATGGGCGGAAGCGCTGGCGCGCTGGGTCACGGGGTGGTGCTCGTGCGGCCGGCCTTGCGTCCCGAGCGGGCGCGCGGGGCGGCGTAGGGGCGTTCGGAAACACTGTCGTCCTGAGCGAAGCGAAGGACCTGCTCGCGGTTTTTCACGAGCAGGTCCTTCGCTTCGCTCAGGAAGACATGCTTACCTGAAGTAGTCGTCGATGCAGCTGCTGATGAACCGCTCGAACACCTTGCGGCGCTCGTCCAGTCGCAGCGACGGGGCAGGCAGCTGCTCGAAGAGTTGCTTGATGGCGATGAGCATCTTTTCGGGCGGCAGCGTGAGCGCCCGCGCCTCGGCGCAAACCCTGTGCGCAAGCACGTGAAGCGTGGCATCGTGCATGGCGCCAGTCGCGGACAACGAGTCCATCAGCGCAGCAGCGATGTCGCGCGTCAATTCCGCGGAAAACGCTCCGTGGTGCGGGTCGTGACCCGACGGTTGGTTCGTGACCATGAAACCTCCAGGTCTGGCCTGCGCCAGCAACAGTACATCCCGGTTGCCCCGTCCGCCAATGCAAGCCTGAGAGGCCTGAAACGCCAGCCATCCCGGCGTCGCTAAGTTTGCACAAAGATCGCCCGTTTCGCTGGAGTTTCCCGGGGCCCGCGACGAGTTTGCAATCACGTCAACTGCGCTGGTGGGCGACAGGAGACGGCTCCAGGACCCGTCAGTGCTTCGGCACTGGCGGGTTTGCCGTTTCGTTCATGGCCGGAGGATGTTCCGGTTCAGGACGTCGATCACGCTGACATGATCGTCTGTCCAGTGGACGCTCGGGCCGTCATCCTCGATCCAGTACCACTGCTGCGTCTGCGCCAGGCGCATGAGCCCGCGCGGTGATCGGCTAAGCGCCACGGCGACGGTGCTCCGCACACCCTGCGCCTGCTCCCGAGCGGGTGGCACGTACTGGCTCATCGCCACGCGTTGACCCGTGACGTCATGCCACCCGCGCAGCACGCGCGCGAGGTCGGCATAGCGATTGGAGATGTGGATCACGAGTACGCCGGTGCTCTTGAGCTTGCGGAGGTACAGGCTGATTGCCTCTTCGGTGAGCAGGTGCGTGGGAATGGCGTCGCCACTGAAGGCGTCGAGCACCAGCACGTCGAATCGCTCGTCCGGCTCGGCGGCGATGAGGCGGCGTCCGTCGCCGATGGCCACGCGGACTGACGCCTTCGTATCCGCCAGAAACGTGAAGTCGCGTCGCGCCATTGCCTCGACGAGCGGATCGATCTCGTAGAACGTGAGCGATTGGCCCGCGCGTGCGAGTGGTGCGAGCGATCCTGCGCCGAGTCCCACCACGCCGATGGCCGCAGCGTCCGGCGCATTGGCGACGACCCACCCCAGTGGCCCTTCCGGGTAGTAGTACGACGTCGGGATGTTGCGCAGTGCTGGCGATTTTCGCTGCGAGCCGTGCACCGTGACACCGTGGATGAGGATGCGCTCGTAGCCGTTCTCAGTCACGCGTGACACGCCAAAGAAGCTGCGCCCCTGGTCGATGATGGGATCCGTGAACTGGAGGCCAGCCAGCACGAACGCCGCCGTGAGGGCAGTCGATAGTTGAAAGATCCCGGGCTGCCTGCGATACAATACGCCGCAGACGAGGATGGCCAGGGGCATGAACTGCCACTGGAGGATGGTCGTGTCCGAGGCCGCACGGACGTGATCCGCGCGTCCATGCAGCACCGCCGCCGCGGCGACGACTGTCGCAACGATCATGGTGAGCGCAACGGGCGACAGAAGCATCTCGCGCGCGCTGCGATACGACCATGCGTCGCGCTCCACACGCGGCGGCCGCACCACCAGCGCAAGCAGCAGCAGCGTGACGGGATATTCCGCGATGGAGCTGAACAACAGCGGTGCCACAAGGCTGTTGGCGATGCCACCTATGGCGCCGCCCACCGATATC
>JAYVNZ010000242.1:0-35247 GCA_043758185.1 Gemmatimonadaceae bacterium
GTTCTCGGAGCGCGGGGAGGTCGCGCGCATACCGACGGTGGCCCGCGAGGTGTACGACGTGGTTGGGGCGGGCGATACCGTCACGGCGTACCTCGCCACCATGCTCGCCGCCGGAGGCTCACCGGCAGAGGCGGCGGTGATTGCCAACATTGCCGCCGGCATCGAGGTGGGCAAGCTGGGAGCGGCCACGGTGACTGCGGAGGAAGTGCTCGCGTTTTCGGAAGTGCACACCGTGCGAATCGAGTAGGGAGCGCGAGGCCCTGCCACGCAGACGCGGACGTCGCCGGGGTAGACACGCTACGCCGTTGGTCCTAGCATTCGCACGAGACGTTGCCGCCACCCACTCCCCCGCGCGATTCCGTGACCGAACGAGCAGACAGGCCCACCACCCGCGAGCCGCTGCGCGCGATCACGGAGGCACCGCAGGACAGCCACGTTCCCCTCCTGGTGCCCAATGCAGCGCCGGAGGAAGGCGTGCGCCTGCTCTCGCTCGTGAACCTCGTATTGCGAAACATCACGTTCGTGCTTGGCCTTGGCGTGCTGTTTCTGGCAGGAGCGGTTGCGATGACCATCGGGCAGCCGACGACGTACACCGCCATCGCGTCGTTCGTGTCGTCCGGTTCCTCGCAGAGCCCGGGAATCTCCGGCATTGCCGCACAGTTCGGATTCTCGATGCCGGGCTCGCAGGGGAGCCAGTCGCCGGCGTTTCTCGCGGACCTGGTGAAGTCCCGGGTCATCCTGGGCGCCGTTGCCGACGCGACCTACAACTACCCGTCCGAGCGCGGACCGGTGACGGGCACGCTAATCGACATCTACCAGAAGGACAAGAGCATTCCACTCGCCCAGCGGCGCGACCGCACGATTGCCAGCCTGCGCGGGTCGATCACATCCATCTTCTCGGCAAAGACAGGCGTGGTGGAGGTCAGTGTGACCGTCACGTCTCCCGTGCTCGCATATCAACTTGTGACCAGACTGGCCGATGAGGTGAATCGGTTCAACTACGAAATGCGCCAGTCGCGCGCAACGTTCGAGCGCAAGTTCACGGAACCGCGCCTCAATGAAGTCACGGCCGAGTTGCGCGCCGCGGAGTCGCGGCTGCAGGATTTCCTGCAGCACAACCGCGAATACCGCGCGTCTCCGGAACTCACGTTCCAGCAGGAGCGACTGAACCGCGATGTGCAGTTCCGGCAACAGGTGCAGGTCTCGCTCGCCCAGGCGTTGGAGCAGGCGAAGCTCGAGCAGCTGCGAGACACCCCGGTCACCACGTTCGTCGAGCGGCCGGAGGTGCCGGCGCAGCCGAACCCGCGCGGCCGCGTCACGAAATGGGTATTCGCCTTCCTGCTCGGCAGCGGGATGGGCGCGCTGCTCGCCTTGCTCGTGCAGCTCGCGTCGGGCGTGACCGACGACGGAAGTGAACTGAGTGAGTTTCTCAGGCTGATGACGCGGTTGCTGGGGCCCTTGCGGCGCCCCGTGCAGTGGCTTGCACGCATGATCCGGCCGAACGATTCGCGGACGACGTAGCGAGGGGGGACGTTCCTGAGCCAGGCGCGAGAAAGTCACGCCGTGGTACGCATCCCACCGGGTGGCGTCAGGACGATGCCCCTTCCACTGCGTCGCAGAAGGCGCCGCAGAGCGCGCGCTTGCTGAGGCGCTCGCCAATGATGGCGCGACCACGTACCCCCGCGCCGCGCGTGGCATGCGCGTTGGCCGCTACCTCCTCGAGCACGCGAATCACTCCATCCACGTCGCCGTGGCGCACGGCCCAACCGATGTCCCCCTCGTCGATCAGGTCGGAGATGTGGCTCGGAGATGGTCCCACGAAGAGGACGGCGCGGGCCACCGCCATCGCGCCGTAGACCTTGCACGGGTGGACGACGCCAACCGCGGCGTTGCCCAGGGTGACGACATGCACGTCGGCTGCGGAGAGCGAATAGCGGAGGCGGTCAAGCGGCTGGTACGGCAATGAGACGATGTTGCGCAGGCCGGCGTCGTTCACCTCGCGCTTCCCGACGCCGCCGCCGATGAAGATGAACAGGAACCGGGAATCATTCTCCAGTCGCCGGGCGGCGTCGATGACCGTGGTGAGGGGGTTGGTGGGCGAGAAATTGCCGCTGTACATGACGACAACCTGCCCCTCCTTCGCATACTCTCGCCGGAAGGAATTGTCGGCGGCGTCAACCGGCGCGAGATCCTCCTCGTGCGGCCAGGGTGGAAGCAGCACCAGCTTGTTCTCGACATGGGCCTTGCGCGCGACGCGCTCGCGCATGAAGCGGTCGAGCACGATCACCGCATCGGCGGCACGAAGAATCGCCCGGTTCATTGCGTCGAATACCCGCACCAGCAGTGACGTCGGCGTTGCGACACCCAGCGCGATCAGCTGGTCGGGATTGAGGTCCATCACCCAGTACACCACGCGCACGCGTCGAAACCACCGCACGAGGATGGCAGCGATCGGCGCAACGGGAGGCGTCGTGCTCACGACCACTGTGTGGAGACCGCGCAGGAAGGACAGCCGCACGGCCACCTGGAGCGTAAAGGCCAGGCCGGCAAGAAACCGGATCGCATTGGATCGACGCCCGAAGGACGAGACGGGCAAGCGCCACACCTCCACCCCATCGCGCACTTCCCTCGAGGGATACTCCACCGACGCGTTTTCGTAGCCGTGCCGCGCCGTGTAGACCATCACGCGATGCCCACGCGCGGCCAGCTCGCTGGCGGCATCGGCCACATGCTGGCCTACGGACGTGGGGTCGGGAACGTAGGGCTGGGAGATGAATGCGATGGTGCGTGGTCTCGCGCGCACGCCGGTCACTGCATCAGGCACCGGCGAACCGCTGCATCATCGCCCGTGCGCCTGTTGATATTGCGCTTCGATCCACCGGTAAGTCTGCTCAAGGCCCGCACGCAGTGTGGTCGACGGTTCCCACCCGAGCGCCGCGCACAGGCGCGCATTGTCGGAATTCCGGCCATTCACGCCCTTGGGCGCCGAGAGATTGTAGTTGCGACGCAAGGTGACACCGGCGATCTCCTCGGCCAGGCCGACGAGCTGATTGATGGTGACCAGCTCGCTCGACCCCAGGTTGATCGGTTCGAGGATATCGCTCTGGAGGATCTCCTGCGTCCCGCGCACGCAATCATCGATATACATGAACGAGCGAGTCTGCTCGCCGTCGCCCCAGATCTCGATCTCACCGGTTCCGCGATGCTTCGCGTCGATCACCTTGCGACAAATGGCCGCGGGCGCCTTTTCCCGACCGCCCTCCCACGTGCCGTGGGGACCATAGACGTTGTGATATCGCGCCACACGGGCCCCGATGGCGAAATCCTCACGGAAGTGCCGGCACATCCGCTCGCTGAACAGCTTTTCCCACCCATAACCGTCCTCGGGCATGGCGGGGTACGCATCTTCTTCCTTCAGCGGGATTACGTCCGGGCTGGTCTGCTTGTCGGCATTGTACACGCAGGCCGATGATGCGAAGAAAAAGCGCTCGACCCCACATTCACGCGCGGCTTGCAGCATGTGCGTATTGGTCAGCACGCTGAGCATGCAGAGGGCCTTGTTGTGCTCGATGAAGCCCATGCCCCCCATGTCTGCCGCAAGCTGGTAGATCGCGTGCGCACCCTCACTGACGCGGCGGGCGTTATCGATGAGCTTGAGGTCGGCGACCACGTTCTCGACGTCATCGAACCGCTGGTACCATTCGTCGAGCGGCTTGATGTCGACGGCGCGCACGTGGGCGCCCTGCTCGCGCAGGCTGGCGACCAGATGACCACCAATGAAGCCGCCGGCACCGGCGACCGTGATTCGCTGCGTTGCCATGCTAGGAATATCCAGTGAAGAAAGAGTCGGCCCGACGCGATCGCACACCCGATGCGCGCCGACGGGCTCGGAACGACGCGTCCCGAGGCAGCGACCCTGGTGTGGGGGCGTGAGCGAAGCATCCGCATCGCTCCCCCAGCGAGATCCGCGCGACCGTGCACGCGACCATGGTCATTGCCACATCAATAATAACCGGTTCTCCGGGCCAACGGGATGGCGCTGGCGAAGTCCTGGAACGTCAGGCGCCGCTTGCGTACGCCCGATACCACGCCACGAATCGGCGGACGCCTTCCTCAATCGGCATCTGCGGACGAAAATCCACGGCGTGCCAGAGGTCATCGACGTCGGCGTACGTGGCGGGCACGTCTCCGGGCTGCATCTCGCGCAAGACGCGGATGGCGGGTTGGCCCAGTTCGCCTTCGAGCACATCGATGAGGTGCATCAGGCGCACCGGGGCGTGGTTCCCGATGTTGTACACGCGGTAGGGCGCGCGCGACGTCGCTGGGTCCGGTGCGTCTCCCGTCCACCCGGAGTCGGGTGCTGCCGGGCGATCAAGCACACGCACCACTCCCTCCGCGACATCGTCCACGAAGGTGAAATCACGCAGCATGTCCCCGTGATTGAACACGTCGATTGGCGTGCCGGCGAGAATGGCGCGGGTGAAGATGAACATCGCCATGTCCGGGCGCCCCCACGGCCCGTACACCGTAAAGAAGCGCAAGCCCGTCGTCGGCATGTCGAACAGGTGACTGTACGTGTGCGCCATCAATTCGTTCGACTTCTTGGTGGCGGCGTACAGGCTCAGCGGATGATCCACGTTCTGGTGGACCGAAAACGGCATCGCGGTATTTGAGCCGTACACGGATGACGACGAGGCATACACCAGGTGCGACACCCGGGCGTGACGACAACCTTCCAGGACGTTGAGGAAGCCAACGACGTTGCTCTCCACGTAGGCATGCGGATTCTCGAGCGAATAGCGCACGCCCGCCTGGGCGGCAAGGTGGATGACTCCATCGAAGCGATGCTCCGCGAACAGTCGCTCCATGCCATCCCGGTCGCCCAGGTCAAGGCGCAGGAAGGTAAAGCGCTCGTGCACCGTGAGGCGGGCGAGACGCGCCTCCTTCAGGGACACCTCGTAGTACGCATTCAGGTTGTCAATGCCAAGCACCGTGTCGCCACGGTCCAGCAGGCGGAGGCAGACGTGCGAGCCGATGAAGCCCGCCGCGCCAGTTACGAGTATCGTCGCCATGAAGCGGGAACAGGGGAAGAGGTCGTCGGCGTGCCTCCGTGCGTGCCGACCCTCGAAAGCATAGCCGCCGCGCGAATTGCTGTAAACTCGCCCATCGCATCAGGCAGGTGTGTTCACAGGTGCCAGTGCGGCCATTGGCGCACGATGACCCACCCAGCGGTACACTGCCGCGAGCAGCAGGGTCGCGGCGGCCATGCTCGGCAGGAGTGCATCGGAACGCGACCATCCCAACCAAGCGAGTGCCGCGAGCACCAAGTTCAGCACGCCGACGCCGCTCGCCACGCGCGCGTGTCCACCGGATGACTGCACCGCGCGTTGATAGGCATGGCTGCGGTGTGCCTCGGCCCACCGCTCGCCACGGCCCAGCCTCCGCAGCAACGTGACGGTGGCATCGAGGATGAACACGCCAAACAGGATTGCGAAGACCAGCAGGGGCACGGCATGACGACGCTCGGACACTACGGCCAGCGAGGACACTACGAAGCCGATGAATCCAGACCCGACGTCGCCCAGGAAGATGCGCGCCGGCGACCAGTTCCACCGCAGGAACCCGGCACTGGAGCCGGCGAGCGCCATCATGATCGCCGCCAGTCCTGGTTGCCCGGCCGCACACAGCAGCACTCCGCCGACACCCCCGGCAACGAGCGTCTCCACTCCCGCCAGACCGTCGATGCCGTCCATGAAATTGTAGAGATTGGTCATCCACACAACGCCGATTACCGCGAGCACCGAGCCCATGGCACCCAGCGGCACTATCACCACTCCCACATCCAGCTCCGGCAGCCCGCCTGCCGAGATCACGACCCACACGCCGGCAACGAGGTGCGCCAAGGCGCGAACCGCGGCGGACAAAGGCGCATGATCATCGATCCACCCCACCAGGGCAACGATGACCCCGCCCCCGCCGAGGGCGAGCGCTACGCCATGCGATAGGCAGCCATTCCAGCTGGCCGTGGCCACCACCGCGAGCGTGCTGATGACGATCGCGACGCCGCCTCCACGCGGCGTAGGAATCGCGTGCGAGCTGCGCGCGTTGGGCACGTCGAGCAACCGCCGCACCGCATACCGGCGCACGAGGCCCGTGAGGGCCAACGAGCACACCCAGGCGAGGCAGAACACGGCAAGAGGCATCATCATGCGCGTGCCCGATACCACCGTGCCGTCGCCCGCAGCCCGTCCTCCAGGGAATACGGCGGCTGGAAACCAACACGGTCGCGAAGCTTCGCATTCGACACGCGCAGCGACCCCATCAAGCGCTGCAACGCGGCCGAGTTCACGGGAGAGGGAAGAAACCGGGACACCCAGTCACCCGCCGTGCCGGCCGCGCGAAACGCCGACTCGGGTACCGCGAGGAGCCGCCCTGGCCGCGACAACGCCGCGGCAATGGCGCGGACGAGATCCGGCGTCGAGACGTCCTCGCCGTCCGAGACGAAGAATATCTGGTGGGGAGCAGCCGCAGACTCCAGCACCGCCTCGACCGCCGCCGCGAGATTGCCGACATACAGCAGGCTTCGCCGGTTGTTGATTCCCCCGAAGGGAAGCGGGACGCCGCGATCGACCAGGTCGAACAGCTGAAGCATGTTGGCCCGCACGCCGGGGCCGTACACAAGCGGTGCGCGGAGCACGACCGGCTCCAGGCGCTGTCCATCCGTGTCACGCAGCACGAGTGCTTCCGCTTCGTGCTTGCTCACGCCGTACGGGTCGACAGGATGCGGCGCGTCGTCTTCCGTCCACGGCACGGTATTGCCCTCGCCCATGACCTTCACGGAACTCAGGAACACGAAGCGGCGCACTCCCGCACGCGTCGCGGCCTGCAGCACCGCCCGGGTCATGTCGACGTTGTCGCAGCGATACGCGGCGCCCGGATCGGCATCCGTATCACGCATCACGTGCACGCGCGCTGCGAGGTGCACCACGGCGTTCGCCCCCTCGAACGCGCGCGTAAGGGCATCGGCATCGGCCATGTCCGGGACGACCACCCGCCGCACTGCGCTGGACAGCGTCGCCGCCTCAGCGCGCACGACCCCCCGCACAGTCCATCCGCTCGCCACGAGGCGCTCGCACACCCCTCGACCCACGAAGCCGTTCGCACCTGTCACGGCGACGTCCCGCGGCAGCGTCACGCGGGGCCCTCGGGAGAGCGTTCCTGCTCCTCCGCCCAGATGCGTTCAAGCCACGCCGCGGTTGCCGCCACGCCTTCGAGCATCGTGAACGGCAGCGGGCCGCACACCTCGGCGGTGGGGCGCATGTCCGCCTGGTAGGCCGTGAGCACATTGTTCAAGCGAAAGGAACTGAACGGCAACTCGCGAATCCCCAGCCGGTTCCACACGTCGATCACGCGTGCAGCGGTGCGCGCGACAACCACAGGCACCACGGGAATGCGTCGCGCGCCAAGGACGCGCTGGAATGCGTCGGCCCACGCCTCGAGCGCGATCGGCTCGTAGTCGGCAAGGTAGAACGTCCTGCGATGCACCTGTGACACTGGAGCCGTCATCAGCGAGGCGTACTCGTGCACCGTGTTCCCCACGTACCCATAGCTCTTGTACGTGGGTCCGCCTCCCACGTGGAAGTACCGGTGCGCGCGGATCATCCGGAAGAAGCGCACGTAGTGCGGAAGCATGTACGGGCCCCAGATCGTGGTGGGCCGCACGACGCACCATTCCGCCCCTGCCCCGTCAGCAGCACGCCAGATCTGCTCCGTCCGCACCTTGCTCTGTCCGTACAGCGTGCTCGGCTCGTAATCCTCGTCATGCCGCGGAGTGGCCCCAATGCGGTACACGAGCTGTGACGAGGTACAGATCGCGCGCCGCACCGGCGATTCGCGAAGCGCCTCCACGAGATTGGCGACTCCCTCGATGTTCGCCGCATAGCCGCTGAGTTCCTGCTGTTCGTCCAGGTCGGTACGCGCAGCAAGATGGAAGACGAACTCCGGCGCGCTCGCACGAACGGCAGCGCGCACCTGTGCGGCCTCCAGCAGGTTGGCGGCATGGTGGTGGAACCGGGGATCCCCGACCACGGGCGGACGCCAATCAAGGCCACCAACCTCCCAGCCAAGATTGAGCAGGTGCCGTACGAGGTGGCGTCCGATGAAGCCGGAACTACCGGTGACGAGTGCCCTGGGCATCTTCATGCGGTGAGTACCGCGCCATGCACGCGCGACGCAAGGACGTCCTCATACGCCTGCACCCATTGGTCCGTGATCACCTCCCAATCGTGATGTTGCCGCGCGTACATACGTGCGCGCGCGCCTGACGTCACCAGCCCGTCACGATCGGCGAGCATCTCCACAAGCGCTGCCGCAATCGACGCGGGGGCCAGATCCACGGTACGGCCGAACCCCTCACGTTCCGCGTCCGGATAGTGGCACCCGGGCGAGAGCAGGAGGGCGGTACCGCTGGCCATCGCTTCAAGCATGGCTATCGACAAGCCTTCGGAGTTGCTCGGGAGGGCGAACAAGTCTGCGCGCGCAAGCAGGTCGAACTTGTCAGCGCCTTCCACCATTCCCGGAAAGTGCACGCGGGCAGCGACGTCGCTCTCCTGTGCGCGCGTGCGGAACTCCGCCTCCAGCCCCGTCTCATCGGGCCCCGCCAGCACGAGGTGCACGTTGGGAAGACGCGCGGCAGCCGACAGAAATGCATCAAGTAAACGCCCAGCGCCCTTGCTCGGGTGCACCCGACTAAGAAACAAAACCACTTGCGCATCATCAGGCAATCCGAAGCGATCGGACGTCGCCTGGCGTGCGGTGATGCGATAGCGATCGACATGGACCCCGTTTGGAACCACGCGCGCTGGAGTGGTGACGCCAAGTGCACGATAACTCGCCACCTCGGCCGGCGTGAGCGCGAACAGCATGCTCGCGCGCGACATGATGGGATATTCAATGGCGCGGATGTAGAGTCGCTTCTTCGCGCCGCGATAGCGAAGTGATTCCGGAGCAAACACGCCGCGCTGATGATAGCAAAGTGGCTTGCCGAAGCGGAATGCGGCATGCGCCGCCGCGTAGGTCGGATACACGTACGGCATTTGGGTGTGGACGATGTCCATGTCTGGCACCATGCGGTCGAGCGCGGCTCGCATCGCGGGCGCATACAGGAATCCGATAGACTGTGTCACATACCGCAGGCGCGGAAGCCACCGCTTGAGCGGCTCGTCCCGCCGGAAATACCACACCTCCACGCCGTCCACTTGCACGGGAACGTCGCAGGGCACGTCGAGTTCCTGATCCTGGTTGGAGTTCGTGGTGAACACCGTCACGCGGTGCCCACGGCGTACGAGAGCCTCCGCGACCGAGGATACCGACACGATTGGCCCACCGATGCGGTACGCAGGCTTGTATCCGTGGACCGCAAAGAGAATCCGGAGCGTCATTGCGAGCGCGGGAGTATGGGCGGATTTCCGCGGAGGCTACGGAAGCTCTATCTGATACTCACGCCGCCACAGCTCGAAGACAGTCAAGCTAAAAAGTCGCTGGGAATTTGAGAAGCCCTTCCGCTGGCCATCCAGCAGGCGCTGGATCATCGACTGGTCGAACAGTGCCGGACTCGCCTCATGCAACACGGACTCCATCATCGTCCCCCAGTCTCCCTTGAACCACGCGGCGAGTGGTACGGAAAAGCCCTGCTTGCGCTTGAGGTCGAGCGACGAGGGCAGGACCCGAGCCGCGAGGCGACGCAAGAGAATCTTCCTCTCCGACAAGGTCGCGCGATAGTGGTCTGGGACGCGACCGAAGGCGAAGCTCACTAGCCGATGATCCAGCAGCGGCGCGCGCACTTCGAGGGAGGTCATCATGCTCGCCCGATCCACCTTGACAAGGATGTCGTCCGGCAGGTACGTCATGAAGTCGCTGCGTGTCATGCGCTGCAGCGCGGACCGGGCGGGCAGCCCGGCGCACTCGCGGTACGCTTCTGGGCTCAGTTTTCCCAGGCCGCGCAGTGCCGGCACCAGCCGCTCACGTGTGCGTTGGTCGAATAACAGGCTGCCATAGCCCAAGCTTTGCGTCGAATCCGCGCCCATCGAAAGCATATACGTCCGTCCGCGAAAACCAACAGGCAATTGCGCGCCGCCGTACGCAATGAGGCGGCCCACCGCCCTCGGCACGAATTGGCGGAGGCGCTGCTGCCTGAGCATCCACGGGTACTGCGAGTAGCCACCGAACAACTCGTCCCCACCATCGCCGCCAAGGGCGACGGAGCAATTCTCGCGCACGAGCTTCGACACGAGGTAGGTGGGAATCATCGACGAGTCGGCGATCGGCTCGTCATACTGCCGCGCCAGCGCCGGCAGGAGAGACACCGTGGCCGGCTCCGCTACCAGTTCGGTGTGTTGCGTGCCGAAGTGCGCAGCGACCATCCGAGCGAACGGCCCCTCGTCGAAGGCGCCGTGGTCCGGAAAGGCGATGTTGAACGTACGGATGGGCGCACTCGATGCGCGCGCAGCAAACGCCGTGACCAGACTGGAGTCCACGCCGCCGCTGAGCAGCACGCCCACGGGCACGTCTGCCACGAGCTGCAGCCGCACGGCATCCTCGAGCAGGCCCTCGAGCTCGTCGGTGAGCGTCTCGATGTCGGGAACCGGACCGGCGAAGGGCTCCGGGAGCTCCCAGTATCGCGTCATCCGCTGCTCGCCCGTGGCAAGATCGAGCGTGAGGGTGTTGGCGGCCGGCAGCTTGTGCACACCCTCCAGGATGCAGAGTTCACCCGGCACGTATCCGAACGCGAGGTAATAGTCGAGCGCCTCGAGACTCAGCTTGCGCGGACAGCGAGGCGACATCAGCAGCGCCTTCAATTCAGACGCGAACCACAGCTCGTCGCCGAAGCGCGCGTAGAAGAGCGGCTTCTCGCCCGCGCGGTCGCGCGCAAGGACCACGCGCTTGCGCGCCGCGTCGTAGATGGCGATCGCGAACATGCCGTTCAGGTGCTCGACGCATGCCGGCCCCCACTCCCGATACGCTTCGAGAATGACTTCGGTATCGCTCTGGGTGACAAAGGCGTGCCCGCGCGCCGCGAGTTCGGTGCGCACCTCACGGTAGTTGTAGATCTCGCCGTTGTAGACGATGTGAAGTGCGCCGCCGGCCGCGGTCATCGGCTGGTGTCCGGTCGGCGACAGGTCGATGATCGACAGGCGCCGGTGCGCAAAGCCCACGCGCCCCTCGTCATACCACTCCAGCCCTGCATCGTCGGGCCCGCGGTGGCAGATGACGTCCCGCTGCCGCACAAGCAGGCCGCGATCAGACACAGGATGTCGCGAGGCGACGCCAACGATACCACACATAGTTCAGCCTTGCTTCTCGAGAAGTTCGTGGTACACGCGGTCATGGGCTGCGGCGACCACCTGAGGGTCGTATTCGGACAATAGTGCCGATGCGTGTTCGACGCGTAGCGCCACATCGGCACCACCGACAAGCACGGACAGGATGCCCTGCGCCAGTCCGTCGCTGGAGGTCACCGGCACGATTACCGCGGTGCTCGCGTCGAGAAACTCCCGGTGCGCCGGAATATCGGAAACGACCACTGGGCACCGGCACGCGATCGCCTCCAGTACCGCATTGGGTCGGCCCTCAAACCGGCTGGGATTGACGCACACGGCCGCCTCCTTCAAGATAGCCCAGAGGTCGGTCCGGAAGCCCACGACGCGCACGCGCTCAGTGAGCCCGAGCATCACAATCCGCTCCACGAGTGCAGAGCGGAGTGGGCCGTCGCCACATAGCACGGCCACGGCCGTGCTGCGCGCGCACACGATCGCGAGCGCTTCCAGCAGCACGAAGATATTCTTTTCCGCACTGAGGCGGCCGGCGTACACAACGAGGGGAGCGCCTCCGAGCGCATGAAAGTCCGCGGGAATCGCAGACGCCGCCGCTGCAATTTCGCGGAGTGGCAGGGCGTTAGTGACGAGTGTCGTGATGGCCCCACGCCTCGCGTGCGACGCCCAGTATGCGAGCCCAGTGCGAGAGTTGCCCACGAACGCGTCGGCGCCGCGTGCCACCAGCCTTCGCAAAACACGATCCTTCAACCGCCCGTATTGCTCCGGCGCTGAGCGTTCGGCCAGCACCCATGGAGTACCAGTGACTATGGCAGCAATACCGCCGAACACGTCCATCTGCGTCAACCAGGTCTGAATAATGGAGGGGCGCAGATTCCAGACGAGCTGTATGATTCGCAGCAGCATGCGTGGGTCGTGACTGCCTCGGCCGGATACCATGTGAACGTGGGCCCCACCGTTCCGAAGTCGTTCGTAATGTTCACCACCTGCCCCAAGAACAACGTGGACCTCGTGCCCACGCGCAACCTGCGCTGCGACGAGCATTACCAACTGCCGCTCCGCGCCGCCGCCGACCATGTTCGGAATGCAGTGCAGGATGCGCAGGTTCGAGGGTTGCGATGTCGTTCTGCCATGGGAAGCGGCCGGTATGCGGCGTGAAGCCGTCACGGGCCGCCTCCCGCCTGCGCCGCGCGTCCTCTCCCAGGCATTCCGCTTCCGAAGTGCCTGGCGGGAAGGAGCCGCAGGCCCGCGCGCGCGACCTCCACCAGCACCATCGTGGGGATGAACTGCTGCACGATCGATGACACTATGGTGAACGTCGAGTTCCGGAATGCGTTGTAGCACCACAGGGTCATCCAGAGGTGGAACACTGTGACCCACATGCGCTGTCCGTAGCGGCGGTAGTATACGTTTAAGCGCGCATAGAGATATCCAACGATCGCGCCACGCACGAGTGCTTCCAACCATCCCCAACCAAGTACCGCTTCCGCAATCGCGCCGAACGCGAAGCCACTTCCCGCATCACGCGCTTCGGGATAGAAAGTGGCGATGTACCAGTCCGCGAGATCCACCTTCTGGAATGGGAGTACTTGCGAGGGTAGGAACGAGACGAGATCCCCGACGTAGAAGGCAAGCGGCTTGGCGTGAATCTCGCCCGCCGCCAACCGCGACCGCAGATCCACCGCGTTGCCGAACAACGACTCGAACTCACCGCCATGCACGCCCACCACGAAGTCGCCCGGCGACGCGACGCCCCGAAACGCACGCAATATCCCCAGTGCGAGAAACACGGCCAAGCCGAGCACTCCGCCGATGATCGCGACACGCAAGGACAAAGGTCGCACCAAGCGATGGAACAGCATCACGCAGGCGATAAGCGAGAGGACGATGACCGCGCGAGAACCGACTGCCGTGAGCATCGGTAGCAGAAGCTGCAACAGCCACGCTGCGATGATCCACCGCCGCCTCGTGAAGTCCGAGAAGAGCCAGGCGAGAAGGAGGACGGTGAGTACCATCAGCATGCCTGACAGCAGGCGGATGCCCTGTCGCAGCGGCAGCGGCAGTTGAGCGAACATCGCGTAACCGCCCTCAGTGCCACTGCTCCCCGACAGGCCGTTCGAGGTGCCGAGAAAGTTCGTGGCGACCGTGATGACCCCCCACAGGGTAAATGCAATCCCGATCGCAGATGGGGGAAACACCGGGCGAGCGGGCTCGGCCTGCACGGACGGGCCGCGGGTAGCCAGATAGGTCCAGGCAAAAGCGCCGAGGTACATCACATACAGCCACCCTACAGCGCCCACCTCGCCGGGGGAAGGTTGTAGTTGGAACAACCGATTGTCGTTCAGCGGGGTGTAGGAGAGGCCGATGAGCAGGAAGACGACGAGAGGCAGTACGGTGTAGATCGTGACAGCCGTGAGGAACCACGACCCGATCTCGTCAAGAGGAACCGTGCTCGAGCGGGCCCGCAATTCGCGGAAAAAACAAGCGGCAATGAGCAGCGACGCGAACAGCGGCAGCGCGACGGGGCGCGCCTCGGCTCCGAGGTGGATTGTCGTGGCTCCAGCAGAAGCGATAACCACCGCAAGCCACGTGGCCGAGCGAGTCGAGCCGGGCACTATCGCGGCGCAAGCGCTTGCACGAGGACGGCAGCGGTGCGCCTGCCCTCCCCCATGAGACCGCTAGAGCGCCCGAGGATTGTGGCGCGCGTTAGGGCGGCGCGATACAGCCCGCTTCGGAACGAAACTCTCGATCCGAGCTTCGCTAAAGTGTGTAGCTCAGTGTCGAAGCGGACCTGCGTCCGAGCGAGGTCCCGCATCTGCATGTCGTGACAGTGGCGCTCCGACGCTGTTTCCCAGGCACAGCGGCACGCGTACGCGCCCAGTTCCGGGACATGCGTGACAATTGCCTTCGAGAGCCCGCGCATCATCAACTGGGGCATCTCACCACCGACGCATAGGTGGCCGCACGCGCCATGCCCGCACGCACCAGATGCCCCAGCTCACCCATGCGCCGCTGCACCCTGTGATCAGCCATGACGCGCCGATACGCGTTGCCCGCGATGCGTAGCCGCTCTTCATCGTGTGATAGATAGTAACGCACCTTGTCAATCAGGTCGTCTGCTCCCGTATGCGCCACGATCTCGTTGCCCACGTCGAAGAACTCGTTGAGGTAGTCACCGCCGTCAGAAATCTGCATGACGCCATTGCCTGGGAGATCGAACAGACGATAGCTGCCCACCGTGTAGTCGCCGCGATTGTGCACGTTGATTCCGATCCTTGAACGCTGGTACAATGGCACATACTCTTTGAAGTCCACGGGGCGGATCCACCCGGGAAAGCCGTACCGGGCATTGAAGTAGGCATTGCGCTTGGCGGTCGTCAACCCGTGAATCCGACATCGGCGCCCGAACGCCCTCTTCACCTTGGCAAGGAGCGGCATCTTGTTCAGGTGCAGCGCGCCAATGAAGATCACGTCGATGTCCCGCTCCTGCGTGAGCAACTCGGTCTCGGACTTGTTTGCGTCGAACCCCGCGTCGAACAGGCAGAGGGGCCAGAGTTGCGCCTCACGCGCACGACAGTACGCAAGCTTCTCCGCCATGCCCAGGTCGCGGCTGTACGCGGGGCTGTGGTAGAGGATCTGATCGTAGGCATGGATGTACGCAAAATCGCGATCATAGGCCGAGATGGGGCCGTCGGCAATGCGGAGCGCCTTGAAGATTCCAAGGGTGCGAAGGTACTCCGGGTGGTACGGCGCGCAGGTGTCCACCACCACCGCGTCCGCGCCGGACGACGCGAGTGCCGACTCGAAATCCGCGTACATCCGCAGCAGGCCCGGATCACGCTCGAAGTACAGGTTATCGAGGAGTTGCGCGCGAATGTACCGCTGCGGATGGAGATACGGTTGATGGTTGAACGGGATGAACTCCACGTCCACTCCGCTCGATGCGCGGATCTCGCGGTGCCAGTAGTCGGCCTCGAAGCCGCCCTTGGCGTAGGAATACAGAATTTTCACAACGGCAGTCCCGGCGCACGCTGCACCTCCAGCACGAGCATCGGCGCGAGCACCCGCGTTTCGACAGGGACCAGCACGCCCACCGCATTGAGCGCGATGTTCACGACCGTCGCGATCGCGCTCGGCCAGCGCCGCGCAAACGACACGATCCAGGGCGAGAGACGGCCAGCCGGATACGCATGCACCGATGCCGCGTCAGGGGGAACGAGGCGCTCGAGCGCGGCGGGCGTCATGATGTCGAGGTTGTGGATGGCCAGGTTCGCGGGATCGAAGTATCCCTGCAGTCGTCCATACAGGCCTCCGTAATTCGGCACCGTGATGATCGCCCAGCCACCAGGCTTCAGGAACGCCAGGTGGCGTGCCACGATGTCGCGGGGGTCATCGAAGTGTTCGATGACGCCCGCACTGTACACCACGTCGAAGGTGCCAGGCGCCAGCGTGCTCTCGAAGACGTCTTCGCACCGCAAGTCGCCCTGCACACCGAGCGCCCGAAAGAGGCGGCTGCAGACGTCCATTCCGCGCGCTGAGTAATCCAGGCCGGTGACGCTGGCACCCAGCACCTTGGCGACCCACGCCAACAGCTTGCCTGGCGCGCACCCGATCTCGAGCACGTGCATGCCCGGCCGCACGCGACGCCGAAGCAGGCGCTGCAGATTGCCCACGCCCACGTGGAGCGGCGAGGGCAGACGGAGTCGCGGTTCGTCCGCCCACGCCGAATCCCAATGCTCCGTTGACGTTTTGGCATTGGGCACCGTCGAGCCTTCAGCGGACATATGGACCTGTGATGCTCCGCCGTGGAACGGGCCGAGGGAGAGAGGTTGAACGGCGACCCGATGGCGTCCGGCCGCGCTTGGGCGCAGGCACCGCAGCAGTGCTGCTCGCGTTCCAGCGCATGCCCAAGATAGCGCAGTGCGAGGTGCCGTGCAGCCTGCCGCAGCCCTACAGACGGTCAGGAATGGGGCATGACAGCGAAGCGATCCGTCGCAACCTGCTGGGACCCTCAGCCGGCTTGGTTCGTCCCATGCGCCGGCAACGCGACAACGGTTTCGAGAAAGTCCGCCAGGTGGTGCGTCTGTACCTCGCGAGACATGGCCGTAGCCGCAGCGGGTCCGGCAATGGAACCCGTGCGCGCTTTTTCCTCGAGCCATGACCGGAGCTGCGCAGCGATCGCCTCGGCGTCATCGGATGCAAGGCCCAGCGACCACTGACGGATCATGTCAGCCGGCTCGTTGTCCGTGGCCCCCACGGCAAGGATTGGTCGGCCGGCCCCCATGTATTGCGGCAGCTTTCCGGACACGATGCCGCGTTCCAGAGGATCTGACCACGACAGAAACAGCAGCACGTCCGCCGTCGTTTGCAGGCGTACCGCCTCCGAAAACGGGACCGCCGGCAACGCTTCGACACGGTGGTCCACTCCCTGCTCGCGCGCGAGTTGCCGAACCAGCGCGCGATCCGCGCGAAAGAAGCGCACGGTGATGCGCTCCGCCTCCGCGCCCAGCAATCGCATCGCCTCGAACAGGCGCACCGGGGACTGCTTTCCCGCCGTGATTGCGCCGGTGTACACGATCTCGATGGCCCCCTCGCGGAACGGAACGGTCGACAACGCGGGAAAGTCGTCGGGGTCGTAGCCGTTGTACACCACGACGGTGGGCGCCTGGTACTTGGCGCGCAGCACGGAGGCCAGCGGCTCCGATACGGTCACGAACCCCGACGCATGGGCAAGCACGCGTCGTTCGAGCCGGTCGTCAGCGCGGCGGCGCCACGCGGGGTGCGCATAGCGATGATTGTCCACCCAGAGGTCGCGCAACTCCGCAACCCAGGGCACACCGAACCCTCGCGACAGCCGGTCGGCAACCAGGAAGCCGGTCCATGGCCCGCCGCTCGCGAGAATCACGTCCGGCGTCCACGCCGAGAGGATCTTCATGCCTTCGTGCACCGCGAACGGATACCAGCCCCATTCCGTGTCCGGGTAATACACCATGCTGCGAAGCGTGTCGCGTACGCGCTTTCCCTGGCGCTCGACACCGCGCAGCGCCGTGCGCTGCCATCCCTCGTGAGGGGACACGGACACGGCGGGGGACTCGGCCGGAGCGTCGTCCAATCCCTCGACGCGTGATTCCGCCGATTGAAAGAGCCCGCATAACGCCAGGTCCACGCGCCAAGGGAGCGAGAACCAGCGCGTGTAGTGCACGCGCTCGACCGGGATCTCCACCGGAAGCGACCTGAATGGCGCGATCTGGTCGCGCGCGGTCAGCACGTGCACCTCGTGCCCGGCACGCGTGAGAAACTTCGCCGTCTTGCCCACACGAAGCGAGGCGACATGGTCGAACGGCGGAAAGAAGTGAGAGACGAGGAGAATCTTCACGCCATTATAGTCGTGACCACACCCGCAGCCAGGCCTCCAGGTTGACCATGCGCCAGAATTGCCGCAGGTCGGCGCCCTGTCCCATCGGTGCAGCAAGCGCGTTCCGTACGGCGGGAAGGTTGAGATAGGGCCCGCTCAACGCGTCCTGGCCGAACCACTCCGCGCCGCGCATGTACCCGTCCTGCAGCAGCCAGTCGCGCTCCGGCGTCTCGAACCCAACCTTGTCCGTGCGCCACAGCACCGCGTCCGGTACGATGTCCCGCATGGCTTGCCGCAGGATCCATTTCGTCCATCCATCCCTGACCAGGAAACGATTTGGCAGGCCTGCGGAAAACTGGACGAGCCTGTAGTCGAGGAACGGTACTCGGCCCTCGACGGCAAACGCCATCGAGGAGCGGTCCTCGAAGCGCAATAGGTGCGGCAGTCCCTCTTCATGCAATCGGCGAAGGTGCGCCTTGAGCCCGGTATCCAGGACAGTGGGCTGCGGCGTCGCCACTGCCGAGAGGTCCGCGCTGACGAAATCGCTGGTGTGCGCAGCTTGCAGGCGGGCACGCATTCCACGCGCTTGCGATGGCAGCAACGTCGCCGCCGCACGCAGCATCACACCGCTGACTGGCAGGCCCGTGCGTCGTCCGATCGCCACCGCTTCCCGCGCCGCACCCAGCACGCGACCTTCACGCAACTGATCGCCGAGCAGCAGGGAAAATGGCCGATAGCCGGCGAGCGACTCGTCGGCGCCCTGGCCATCGAGCAGCACGGTCACACCTCGCTGGCGTGCGAGCCGCATGACGCACCACTGCGCAAAGATACTGGTCGTCTGGAATGGTTCTTCCGTGTGCCACACCAGGGCTTCCATCTCCGACCACAGGTCATCAGCCTGGGGCACGACGAAGTGGCCATCGGCCTGTGTGCGCGCAAGCACGGCGTCGATGAAGCGTCGCTCGTTGTACGGACCGTCCGTGTCGTACACGGCACTGAACGTCTTCTGGCGAGACCCAACCTGGACGGTGTCCTCCCCGTTCGAACGCATGAGCTGATTGACCAATCCCACCACGGATGAGGAATCCAGCCCGCCACTCAGGCAAGTCCCCACCGGGACATCGCCGCGCAGCCGGAGACGCACCGCATCCGATAGCAGCTCGCGATAGTCATCGATGACGCTCGCTTCTGACCGCCGCGCCGCCGATTCATCCGGGACCAGCGCCCAGAACTGTTGGACCTGTGCGGAACCGTCGGCGGCAATACGCATCCAGTGTCCCGGTACCAGGGCATGCACACCGAGGAAGAAGGTGCTCCCTCCACGGGGACTCGGCAGCGCGCCGTCGATGAGGAATGCATGAATGGCCTGCGGATCCGGGCGGAACGGGATGCCATGCGGGCCCACGAGTGCCTTGATCTCGGAGGCGAATGCAAAGCGGCCCCCTGCGTTGGTGTAGTACAGTGGCTTCACGCCGAATCGATCGCGCGCCAGGAAGAGCGAGCGATGAACCGCATCGAAAATGGCGATGGCCCACATGCCGTTGAAGCGGTCCAGGCACGAGGCCCCCCATTCCTGGAACGCGGCGAGCACCACCTCGGAGTCGGACGCGCTGACGAACGTGTGGCCGAGCGCCAGCAACTCCGTGCGCAACTCGCGGTAGTTGTACACCTCACCGTTGAACACCATGGTGTGGCGACCGTCTGCGGACGACATCGGCTGGTGGCCACAGACGGACAGGTCCACGATGGCAAGCCGCCGGAAACCCAAGGCGAGGTCGAACTGATCCCGCGGGGCGCTGTCGATCGGTGGCAGCGCGAGCAGGGAATCCGTTCCATCGCCGCCATACGCCGCGCGTCGACCCAGCGCGGTGTCCACGAACCAGTATCCCTCGTCGCTCGGTCCGCGATGGCGAAGGGTGCTGGTGGCCGCGTGGACGTGCCGTGGAGACACGCGCGCGCCCTGAAAGCGCCATTCACCGTAGATGCCGCACATGACGGAAAACTAACGCCCCGTGCCGAGGGCCAGCGCGGTCCGCGCACCATCGTGCGTACCCCGGAGGATGGCCTCGTACTCCTGCAACATCTGGCGCGCGATCTCCCGCGAATCGTGCCACCGCTCCACGAACGCCCGGCTCGCCATGCCCCGCGCGGGCAACTCGTGCTTGCGCGCCGTGAGCCACTCACGGAGCACCGCGTAGATCGTGTCCGGCGTGGCGTTGATGAGCGGAAGCTCGTCGCGCATGCCTGGCGGTAGGAATCCCAGGTCCCCCTCCCGGAGGTAGCAGATCACCGGCGTGCCCAGGGCCATCAGCTCGACGGCGAGTCCGCCATACCAACCGGCCAGGAGCTGGTCGACGAGCAGGTCCGCCTCCGCGTACACCCGTCGGGCATCGGCGTACGACATCCCTTCCACCAAGCGCAGCTCGAACTCCACCCCCTCAGCTTGCAGGCGCTGGACAGCCTCCATCAGGTACCGCGTGCCCTTTACCGCGCGATGTGTCGGGGCATGCACCAGCACGGGCCGCACCGGCACCGGACGCACCCTGGCTGTCCAGTCACGCATCTCCACGTGCGCGTACGGCACGAACCGCGCGGACGGGGGAAGGACGTGCAACAGGTCCGGATTCAGGGAAAAAATGCGGTCCGCGAGCTCACCAAACCGGGCGATGCGTCCACGCTTCATGGCATCCGTCACGGGCGTGTAATACGCCTCGTCCACTTCAGTGGCGAACGTGATGGGAAAGTGCGCACGGGAGTAATCGCCCTGCCGTGCGTCATCGCCCTGAAACGTCACGACGATGCCCTTGCCCGCGCGGCGCAAGGCGACGAGGTCCTTCAACTCCATGGTGCGGGCGATCCACCGGTGCGCCGCCACGACCGCGCGCGGATACCCGCCGCTCGACGGCGCACCCATGGGCACCGCCTGCGGAAACATGGTCTCGCCGAAGTTGAAGTGCACGATGTCGAAATCCCGCAGCGCGCGCCTGAGCAACTTGGCGCGCTCCACCATCTGCGTCACGAAGCCGGCGTCATCGCTCCACAGGACTTCATCGAAATCGTACTGCATGTAGCTCTGCTGGAACGCGACGGACCAGCTGTCTGCGCCCAGCTCACGTTCGCTGCGCGCCAGCTGCTGTGCATTGCCGCCCACGGTTGAGGGACAGTGCAGCACGCGAAGCGGTCGCGCGCCACGCGGGCCACGCGTCACGGGTCGCCCGCGGCGACGAACCGCGTGAGGGCGTCGCCGAGCGACACCTGCGGGGGACCAAGCACGCGTCGCAGCCTGGAAATGTCGGCCACGAGATGCTGTGGCGGTTTCGAGTCATCGCGCACGAACACCGGCGGCCGGCCAACGCGCTCCCCGATCATTTCGCAGAGCACGCGCAACGACACCGCGTCCTGACCGCCGACGTTCAGCTTCTGGCTCTCGGTGAGCGCGATGGCGCCGCGCGTGGCACGCACGGCGTCGTCCACGTAGGTGGGATTGAGCATCAGGCCATCGTCACCCGCCAGTGTCACCGGCTGCCCCAGGCGGATGCTGCGTACGAGGCGCGGAAGCAACATGTCCTGACGCTGCCCGGGCCCGAACACGAAGAAGAAACGGAGCACCACGACCGTGAACAATCCGGCGTACTGCTCGGCGATGATCTCCGAACACAGCTTGCTCCCCAGGTAGAAGCCCAAGTCGCTGCGGGCAGCAGTTTCGCTGTCTTCGGTCAGGTCGCTGTCGGCGGCACCATACACCCCGCCGGACGAGGCGATGACGAAGGTGCGTGCCTGCGCTCGCCGCGCGTACTCCAGCAGGTGGACCACGCTTGCCACGTTGACATTGAAGATGTCGACGGCGCGCGCAGGAAAATCCCGGAAGTGCTCGGATTGGGCCAGGTGAATCACCGCGTCGGCGCGCGGCGGAAGCACCGAGGTGTCTGGAACTCCCTTGAGGTCCATCTGGTGCCAGGTCACCGCGGACGTGCTCGCGTGCTGCGTCCCGCGATGCGTGGTCGCGTGGACATGCGCTTCCTTCGCCAGCGTGCGCAACAGGTGCGAGCCGATTAATCCTCCTGCGCCCGTGATGACGAACGGCGGAACGCTGTCCGTCACGACACCGCCTCCTTCAGCACTCCGCGGCTCCGCAGACGCCGCCAGTCGGCTGGACGAAGACCGCCAATGGCCAGCACCGTGAGGATATAGGTAATGCAGACGAGGAACTTCGCCCACACGGCCCACTGCGGCCTGCTGGATTCAATCGCGGGAAGGGCGAGTACGCTGGCGAGCGTGAGCGCGACGATGAGCGCAACGCGTCGCCCCTCGTACCGGATGGGCCAGAGCCGTTGCGTCGTGACCGCGTATGCCACCGTGAGGAACACATAGGCACCGGCCGTCGTCCAGCTCGCGGCCATCATGCCCCACCTCGGGATGAAGAGGATGTTGAACCCGGCATTCAGTCCCGCGGCAATCCAGGAGAACAATGCGAAGTAGCTCGTGCGCTTGGTGAGGGAAATGCCCACCGCGGTGACCTGCGTGGAGGCATAGGCAAGATATCCGAGCGACAGCGGACCCACCGCAGCCGCCGCCCCAAGATACCGGGGCGTTGCCGCGATCATGATGGCTTCGCGTGAGAAAGCGGTGAGGCCAACGGACAGGATGCCGAACCCCAGCAGCAGGAACGTCAGCACTCGGCCACACAGGCGCCGGGCCGCCTCCGCATCTTCCGTGTACGCGCGAACCAGGTGGGGCGACCATGCCTGGCCCACGGCACCCTGCAGCAAGGCGAGCAGGCTCGTGAAGCTGTTCGCAACGGAATACAGGCCCGTTTGATCGAGGGTCGAGAGACGGCTTAGGAGCAACCGGTCAGACGTGCCGAACACCCAGTACGCCATCGACGCCGGCACCAGCGGCAGGCCGAACGCAAGCATCTTCCGCAGCCATGACATGGAGAACTGCAGCCCGATCATCGAGCGCACATACCACCAGCGCACAGGCAGGAACAGGAGCGACGCAACGATACCCCCAGCCAGCACACCCGCGATGCCGCGATGCAGCAGGACGGCGCCGGCAAAGCTCAGCGCCAGCGTAGCCAGTGTGCCCGCAACGTTCAGGACCGTGAAGAGACGCGCGCGAAACTCATTCCGCAGGATCTGGCCAAGCATCGAGTTCAGCAACGTGAGCGGAATGCCGAGCAGCGCCAGCGTCAGCACCAGGCCGCGCTCCCGCGGCATGCCGGACCAACTGGCCAGTAGTGGCACGAAGGGCAGCGTGAGGAGTATTGCGCCGACCGACCAGACGAGCAGGAAGATGACCCAGGTGGACGTGATGCTCCGCTTGTCCTCGGCAGTTCCACCGTCGAAGTAATACCGGGCGTAGGCAGAATCACCGCCAAGCCCCACCACCGTCGCCGCCATGCCTGCAATCGAGAGGCCCAGCGCCAGCAAGCCGTACTCGGCTGGGACGAACAGCCGGGTATACACGGGCAATGCGAGCAGGCTCGACGCCCGGAGCACGACGTCGCCCAACCCGTAGATGAGCACATCGCTGGCAAGCGTGCGCATTCTCGATCGCCCGACCGGCATCGCCACCGGCTCCGGATCCGGCGAGACGACCGTCTCCACCGCCCCTGTCATCAGTGCGCCCCGAGCGCCGCACGCTGTACGCTCACGTGCGGATGCGTCACAGCGGGCGTGGCGAGGTTGTACGGTGACGTGGCTGGATGAAACAGGCCCATGAGGTCGATCGGCTCGCCGTCGAGGATTCGCCGGTAGATCGAGCCGAACAGGTACTGGGCCGTTGCGTAGGAGTGGTACTTGACGGCATAGCCACGACTCGCACGCCCGATCTCCGCGCGCATCGCGGGATTCGTGACGAGCATCCGCAACACGGTGGTGCACGTTTCGGGCGACGCCGATACGGCGGGACACTCATCCAGGAACGCATACCGACGGAAGACGCGCAGGGTGTCGTGGTCCAGGTTGCACAGCATGGGCAACCCCAACGCCATCCCCTCGATCCCGTTCAGCCCGTACAGGGCCCCGATCAACTGCTCCGCCAGGATGTCCGAGCCCCGCATGATCTCGCGCGCCTCGTCGTTGTTGTACCCCTCCAGCAAGCGAAGCTCGACATCCAGTCCCTCGCGGCGCAGTTCCTCCACTGCGCGAATCACGAACTCCGTTCCCTTCACGCCGCGATGGTTCGGCGCGTGCACCACACGCACCGTGCCGTTGCGGCCATCCGCGTCGGAGTACGCATCCTTCGGCGTCCACTGGGAAGTATCCACGCACAGGCACGAAGGCGTGAGGACGTCCCACCGACCGGCGCCCTCCACCATCATGCTGCGCAGCACCACATCCGCGTGACGGTCCCAGTATGCGCACCGCGCTGCGATGCGCGGTTCATCACGCGCGGCCTGCGGGTAGCTCACCATCAGCACATGACGCCACGAGACGTCGGTGACCTGTGAATAGCGGTAGGCGTCGGCACCGTAGGACAGCACCACCGTGCGAATGCGGAACGCGCGGTACAGGGGCGCCTCGAGCCGCCAGAGGTGCGTGGCGGCCAGCGGTCCCCCGCTGTACGGCATGTGGATCACCCGCGCGTGACGTGCAACGTGGAGGAACGCAGCCAGTGGACCGAACAGTTCGCGCAGCCACGGAGACGTGATCCAGGGCAGCACGAGGTCCGATGCGTAGAGGTCGAAGTCGGAGCGCTTGTTGATGCGCGAATAGTACGACGACATCAGCGTGACCGACTCCCACCCTTCTTCCCGCATCGCCGCGGACCAGTACTTGTTGTTCAGGATGGGCACGGGACCCCAGACGAGCTGACGGCGGCGGTGCCTCACGGCACACGCCACGATGATCGTCACCAGGGTCGCTGTGAACAGCAGCAACGAGGTCCCCGCGCGTTTCAGCAGTGTCACGGGCGGCCTTTAGCCGACGTCGCCGTCGGACTCACGGCTGAAGTAGTCGAACCGTACCTCAGCGCCATCCACGTGCACCACGCCAATGCGCTTGGCAGGCACGCCACCCACAATGCTGTACGCCGGAACGCTCTCCGTCACGACAGCTCCTGCGGCGACCACACAGTGCTGCCCGACCTCGACCCCCTTCAGCACCACCGCGTGCGTTCCGATGAAGCAGCAATCCCCGATTCGCGTGGCGGCGCGCTCATAGGGCGCTGCCCCACCAGACACGGCCCACCGCACGGTATCGTGCGTGAGAATCTGGGCGCCCGTCGAGATGGAGCAGTTCTCGCCAATGCGCAATCCGCCGGATCCATCCAGGAGACAGAAGGGCCCCACCCACGTGCGCGCGCCGATCTCCACGTCGCCGATGATCGTGGCGGAGTTGTAGATCGTGCCGCCGCCTGCCGACCCGCGCCAGTACTCGGAGCGCTCCTGCCAGCTGAAGAGGTCCTCGTGGAACGGATTCATCCGTCCATGCCGCGCGCGCGTCTCCTCGCGCAACGCGTGGTGCAGCTTTCGCAGTCCGCCGAGCAGCCTCGCGCTCTCGTCGTCCATGGCCACGACTCAGGGAGCCGCGTAGAGGGCGTGCAGCGCGTTGACCACCGTGTGCGTCTCCGCCTCGGTCATCCCCGCGTACAACGGCAGGGTGATGGTCAGCCGCTCCGCCATGTAGGCATTCGAGTACTGGGACGGCGTGATGCCGTACTTCTCCGCGTAATAGCGGGTATGCGCCGCCGAGTGCGTGCCCTGCCGCGTGATGATGCCCTGCTCCTCGAGCGCCGTCATGATCACGTTGCGCCTGGCGAATGACTCGCCGTGTGCTGCGAGCGTGGCGCTCCCTGGCTCGAACAGGCAGACGTAGGACTGGTAGCCGTGTAGGTAGTCCGCATCGCGCACCGGTAACTGCAGCCACGGCGTATCCGCAAGCAGCACATCGTATCGCGCCGCACCCTCACGACGCGACGCCATGATCCACTGCGCCTTGTCCATCTGGGTCACGCCCAGCGCTCCCTGGATGTCCGTCATGCGAAAGTTGAAGCCGAGATATGGATATTCCGCGAGCAGGAACGAGGCGGTGCCGTGATGGCGCTGGAAATCGGAGCGGCTCGCGCCGTGGTCCCGAAGCGATGCACACAGGGCTGCGCGCGCGTCGTCCTGCATGGTGAGCATACCCCCCTCACCCGTGGTGATGGCCTTGCGCGGATGAAAGGAAAACGCGCCGAACTCCCCGAACGTCCCCGCGTGCCTGCCCTTGTACCAGGAATCGAAGCCGCAGGCGGCATCCTCCACCACGGCGAGGTTGTGCCGCTTTGCCATCTTGAGAATCGGGTCCATGTCCGCAAGCAACCCGAACAGGTGGACCGGAATGATCGCCTTGGTGCGTGGCGTGATCTTCGCCTCGATCTGCGCGACGTCGATGTTGAACGTTCGCAGGTCGATGTCCACGAACACGGGCGTCGCACCGACGTACTCCACGCAGTTGGCGGTCGCGATCCACGTGAAGGCAGGCACGATCACCTCGTCACCGGGCCCGATGCCGAGCGCCGCCATCGCGATGTGCAGCGCCGTGGTGCACGACGTCGTGGCCAGGCTGTGCGCCGAGCCACTGAACGCAGAGAAGCGCGTCTCGAACTCCTTGACATACTTGCCCTGCACCACCCACCCGGACTTGAGCGGCTCCTGGATGAGCGCGAAGTCACGCTCGTCGAAAATGGCCTTGGTGATGGGAATCATGCGTGTGCCCCGATGCCCGCTGGACGCTCTCCGTCCAGGAAGATCCGGCACCACCACTCGAAGCAGAGAAGGGACCAGATGAGGAGCCGACGATTCTGCGCGCCGGAGAAGTGTTCCTGCAGCAGCTGTTGCGCGCTGTCGAACTGGATGTAGTCGTAGATGCGCGCGCGCCTGTTGCACAGGAGCTTGCGGATGTAATCGATGCTCTGCCCCTTGAACCAGCTCGCGTCTGGCGCGGAGAAGCCCTGCTTGAGCCCGTCCGTGTAATCCTGTGGCACATGGCGCGCGAGCGCCCGGCGCAGCACGATCTTCCCGTCGTTGGTCTGCTCGAAATACATCTGCGTCTTGGCTCCGGGGGTATTCTCGTTGATCCGCACGACGTCGGTGAGGTTCCGCAACTTGTGCTTCACGGGCACGCGCATCGCGAAATCGACGAGATCGTTGTCCAGGAACGGCACACGCGTCTCCAGGCTGTGCGCCATGCTCAGCTTGTCCTCGACGCCCAGCAGCCCGTGCAGGAATGTCTTGCTCTCGAAGTACAACGACGCATTCACGTAGTCTTCGGGCGTGTGGAGCTGAAACTCGTGTCCTTCCATGACGGAGCGGAACACGTCCTTCGTCTGGTGCGCGAGCACGCGGGGATAGACGTCGGGCTGGTAGAAGCTCGCCTTCACGCTATCGGGAATCAAGCGCTGCCAGTAGCGATAATACTTCTCGAAGTAGTGCTCGCGGTCGTCATTCACCACGGCGCGGTAATAGCGCCAGGGATACCCGGCAAACAGTTCATCGCCGCCCGCACCGGAAAGCGACACCTTCACGAACTTGCTCGCCAGCCGCGACACGTAATAATTCGGGTACGACTGGCCCACGCGCAGGTCTTCCAGGTGGTACACCAGCCGCGGCATGATGCGCTCCATGTCCCCGGCCTTGAGCACCACCTCATAGTGCTCGGTGCCATAGCGCGCCGAGAGGAACTCGGCCTTCCGTCGCTCGTCGAATGCGAGTTCCAGCCCGGATGCCGAGGAGAGGTCGAATCCGCACGTGAACGTCTTGAGGTTGGGAAAGTTCTTCGCGGCAATGGCCGTCACCGCGCCGGAGTCCATCCCGCCACTGAGATACGAGCCCACCTCCACGTCGGCCACGAGCTGGCGGCTGACGGCCTGCTCGAACAGGCGATCCAGCTCCTCGACATACTCGTCGGCCGAGGCGGTGTCAGCCTCCCGGAAGTCGTAATCCCAGTAGCGCGCCGTCTCCAACGACCCGTACTCGCCGAGCGTGACGCCCATGGTATGGGCGGCCGGCAGCAGGATCACGCCCTCGAACAGCGTGCGATCACTGAAGACGTTCTGGAACGAGAAATATTCATTCAGCGCCTCGATGGACACCTGCACCGACACGTCGGGATGCTCGAGGATCGATTTCACCTCGGATCCGAAGATCAGCGTGCCATTGCGATACCAGTAATACAGCGGCTTGATGCCGTACCGATCGCGCGCCAGGAACAGGCGATTGCGCCGCGAATCCCAGATCGCAAACGCGAACATGCCGTTGAAGCGCCGCACGCACGCGTCACCCCACACCTCATAGGCCTTGAGCACGACCTCCGTATCGCAGTTCGACCGGAAGCGAACGCCGTGCGTCTCGAGTTCGACGCGCAACTCCTGGAAGTTGTAGACCTCGCCGTTGTAGCAGATCACCATGGACCCGTCGTCGTTCGCCATGGGCTGGTGACCGAGCGGCGACAGGTCGATGATCGCAAGGCGACGGTGCGCGAACCCGACGAAGGTCTTCGTCCAGAAGCCCTCCCCGTCCGGCCCACGATGCCGCACGGCGTCGGCCATCCGTTTAAGGACGGTCACCGACACCGGCCGGCCGTCGACGTTGAAGACTCCGGCGATGCCACACACGTAGGTCTGTCTCCGCGATCGGGAAGGTCGCCGTCAGGCGTGCAGGGCCCGCTCCGCCACCAGCGCCTTGTGACTGTCCCGCCACGCGATGAGTTCATTCAGGCCATCGCGTAGCTCGATCGTGGTGCAGAAGCCGAGGTCGCGCTCGGCGTTCACCGTGCTGCCAATGCGGTTCGTCACGAAGGTCTTTCCCGCCGGCTCGTACTGAATGGACTGACTGGATCCCGTGATGTCTAGGATCAGCTCAGTCAGCTCACGCAGGGACGTGCGCGTGCCACTTCCGACATTGTAGAAGCGATCGGTGGCATCCGCCTTGAGGGCACACACGTTGGCCCGCGCGACATCCTTCACGTAGATGAAGTCATAGGCCTGCGAGCCGTCGCCGTAGAGGATGGGTGGCTCACCCTGGTCGAGGCGATCCAGGATCTTCATGATGACCGCGATGTACGTGCCCTTGTAGTCCTGCCGGGCCCCGTAGACGTTCATGTAGCGCAGGCCGGCGTAATTTAGGCCGTTTCGGTCATTGAAGGCGCGACACATGGCCTCGCCCGCGATCTTCGTGGCACCGTAGAAGGTGCGATTGTTGAACGGATGGTCCTCGGTCATCGGCAGCTCCACCGCGTCGCCGTAGACGGACGCCGAGGATGAGTAGACCAGCCGCCCGATCTTGTGGTCTCGACACGCCTCGAGCACGTTGTAGGTGCCGCGGATGTTCACGTCGAAGGCAGACCGGGGATAGTCGTAGCACTGGAGCAGCCACAGGGCGGCGAGGTGCACGACATGATCGCTCTCCTTCACCGCGGCGTGCAGGATGTCCGTGTGCAGGATGTCGCCACCGGCCTCGAAGATGCGCACGCGGGGATCCCGCAGCGACTCCTCGAGGTTCTCGCGCGACCCACGCACGAAATTGTCGTAGACGATGACTTCGGCGACGTCCTCCCTCAGCAGCTCGTCCACCACGTGCGAGCCGATGAAGCCAGCGCCCCCGATCACGAGGATGCGCTTGCCACGAATGTCCGTCATGAACGATCTCCAGATGAGCGTATGCGCTGATTCGCGCCTCGCCTCACGGACGGGCGGCGCCACAGCCGATGCAATGCGGGATCGGCGTACCTGCCTGTCACAGCCGAACCTACAAGATTAACGGCGGCGCTGCACCAAGGGAAGTTGTGCCACGACCCGCTGGGCGATCTCTCCCCCGATTGCCAGCGATGCAGTCGCCGCGGGGCTCGGCGCATTCACCACGTGCAGCACACCGTCCTGCTCCACGTACGCGAAGTCCTCCACCAGTGTGCCATCGGAGCGCATGGCTTGCGCGCGCACGCCTGCACCACCCGGCAACAAGTCCCGCTCTTCGACCTCCGGCACCAGCCGCTGCAGCGACTGCGCGAACAGTTGGCGACTGAATGAGCGGCGGAGCTCGGACCACGTTGCGCCGGGGTATCGCGCGATGAACCGCCACAACCCCGGAAAGGTGACGGCGTCCGCAAGGTCCGTAACGTTCAGGATGCGCTTGGTATACCCTTCGCGCGCCCAGGCGAGGACGGCGTTGGGGCCAGCCTCGATTCCACCGCCGATCATGCGCGTGAAGTGCACGCCAAGGAACGGAAACGCCGGATCCGGCACAGGATAGATGAGGTGCCGTACGAGATGCGCGCGCTCGGGCCGGAGCGCGAAATATTCGCCGCGGAACGGAACGATGCGCACGTCACTGCGCGCACCCGTCAGCGCCGCGAGACGATCGGCGTGCAACCCGCCACAGGTAACGACAAAGGTCGCCGCGTGCGTCCCGGCGGTCGACTCTACGTGCCAGGCGTCGCCGTCCCGCACGACGCCCTCGACCCGAGCATGCGTAACGACCGCACCTCCCTGGATGCGAATTTCCCGCACGAGTGCCGCGCACACGGCCGGATAATCGACGATGCCTTCCTCCGGCACGCTGATCGCCGCCACGCCACCCACGTGCGGCTCTCGTTCCCGCATCTCCTCCGCGGCCAGCATCTGGAGGCCACGCAACCCATTCGCCGTACCGCGCTCCAGCAATGCCTGCAAACGTGGGCGCTCGGCGTCATTAACTGCGACGACCAGCTTGCCGCAGATTTCATGGGGGACGCCATGTTTGGCGCAAAACGCCGACATCTCGCGAATGCCGGCAACAGCAAGGCGCGCCTTTTCGGAGCCGGGCTTGTAATACAGTCCTGAGTGGAGCACCCCACTGTTGTGCCCCGTCTGGTGTTGCCCGACGTCGGCCTCCTTTTCGAGCACCGTGACGGCAACTCCGGGGAGGGCGCGCTGAAGCTGGTATGCCGTCGCGAGCCCGACGATGCCGCCGCCCACTATCACCACCCGAGTCGTCATGTCAGTTGTGCAGGTTGAACGGAGGGGAAGCGCATCCGCACCAGGCAGCACGCATACGTGGGTGATGCACGTAAAACGGCCCGTGGAACTCGCGTTCCACGGGCCGCTTCAGTGCTGCATGCTTCAGGAGAACAGCTTACTGCGCCGTTTCCGTGAAGGTGATGGTGATGCCGTTGCTGGTAGTGGCAGCGACATTGTTGACACCGGCCGTACCGAACTGGAAGCCGGTCTGCGCAATGCCGGAGGCATCAGTGTTGACGGTGCACTGTGTAGCGAATGCGATACCGCACGAGACCTTCGAGCCGTTGCTCGCCACGAACGTCACCGGGGTGTTCGCGAGCAGGTTGTTGTTGGTGTCACGCACCTCGACCGCAAGACTGCGATTGGCGAAGGAGCCCGACGCACCGGTCTGGTTGTTACCCTGCACGAACACGATGCTGCCTGGCGTGTTCGTCGCCGCTCCGCCGGAGGCCGTGGCGGTCTCGCTGAAGATGACGCTGTTCGTGCCGCCGCCACCGTTGATCTGCGCTTCGAGCGTGTAGGCACCGGCCACTGAGCCGAGTACGTAGACCGCGCGTGCAAGCCCGTTCGAATCAGTCGTCGCGACGGTCGGGTTGACCGTGCTGTTACCGGATGGGAAGAAGGTGACCTGGACACCGACAGCCGGCTTGCCGAAGATATCGAGCACGCGGACGGTCGGATCAACCGGCACCTTCGTCAGGACTGGCGCCGTCTGGCTGTTGCCCTGCACCAGCGAGACCGTCTGGGCGTAGGTGCCCGTGGCCGTGCCGCTGATCACAGCGTTGCTGCCATTGCTCGGCAGGGTAGCAACGAGTTGGTACGTGCCCGGCTGCGCACCGAAGCGCCACGCTACTGATGCCTGGCCTGATGCATTGGTCGGCGTGGTGCAGGTACCGGCTTCGCTCGCACTCGGGCAAACGACCGTGCTGCCGTTCTGGCCGGCGAAGGTCACGTTCGTGACGACCGACAGCGGCTGGCCAGCGCCATCGAGCACCTGAACCGTTGGGCTCTGCGCGACGAACTGGCCAACGCCAGCCGTCTGGTTGTTGCCCTGGATGAAGGCGATCGACGTCGCGACCTGGACACCGGTCGCATTGAACGTCACTTCGTTGGCCGTGCCCGCGCCGCCGCCGTTGATCTGCGCGACGAGCGTGTTGGCGCCAGCGGTCTTCGACAGGCGCCACCGCGTGAGCGCGACACCGTTCGAACCCGTGACGACCGTCACCTGCGTGACCTGGCCGCTGCCAGACGGAATGAAGGTCACCGGGACGCCCGCGAGCGGGGTGCCGTTGACATCCTTGACCTGGACGCCGGGGTCAGCCGGGGTGACGAACTGGAACTGGCCAGCCGTCTGGTTGTTGCCGTTCACGATTGTGATGGTGGCCGGCGTTGTAGCCGTGCCGGTTTCGGTGAACGTCTCGCTGAGCGAGGATCCGCCCTGCGTTGCCGTGACAACGAGGCTGTTCTGGCCGGGCGTGACAGAGAGCTTGTACGTGACCTGCGCGACACCATTGACATCCGTGCTCGTGGTGCAGGTCGTACCGAATGGGCCGCCGCCGGGGCAACCGACCTGGCTCCCGGCGCTGGCGGTGAAGGTCACTGCACGCGCCGCAACAGCCGCGCCGTTCGCGTCACGAACCTGCACGGCCGGGCTCTTCGGAACGATCGTGCCGGCGGGTGCAGTCTGGCCATTTCCCTGGATCACGAGCAAACCGCCGCCGGCCTGGAAATCACCGGTTGGCTGGGTGGGACTCAAGACCGACCGGGCGCCCTGAGTTTCTCCGCAGGCCCCCAGCGCGATCAGGGACAGCAGACTTACGAACCTATTTACTCGCATTGCAGTTCTCCTGAGTCGTGGAAGATGACGAGTGCCCCCCGGCATCGCCGTACAACATACGCGCTATACGACGAAAAGAACAGGACCTCCTTACGCGGAGGACCTGTAGCCCCAGCGATTACAAACATCTGGGTGCCGGGTACAAAACAACAAGCCTTCGGCAGGCGCCGCAAGTGGCAAGTGGGATGTAGCATGCAAGACCTCCTTGGACACATAGGCGTCACCCTGCCTGAGACCGCCAAGCCTTCGCAGCGTCACATCTTACGCGACGCAACCGCGTGTCGCACCCCGCACAGTCGCGTCGTGCTCACGGGTGTGAATCCTTGGCACCGGATGCCAGAATTCCGCCCTTGATCTCCTTGAACAGGATGGCGCGTTTCTTTCGTCAACGGCGCGCGCGCGTGGCGATCGGATGCTCCGCGCTACACGAGACGGAGAATTGCGCCTCGCGGGGGCCCCCTGTACCTTCGGACAATCCTTTAAACGGTTGCAGCGTCAGCCGTTCGCCGCATGAGCGACCTGGTCCCCTGGCCTTCAATTGCCGACATGGACCAGCGGTGACGACACTCTCGAGAAGATGACGCCGCGTTCTTTCCACCAGCCGAAATGATCTTTCGCTCCCTCCTCTCACGCATCCGCAACCGTCACTATCTCGCCGTCGACGGAGTGCTCGCGGTCGCCGCGCCGATTGCCGCCTATGCCTTGCGCTTCGAAGGACTGAGCTATGGGACGGATGCGTTTCGTGATTCGGTGGTCGTTGCGCTCTGCATCGCGCCCCTCCACCTCACGATTCTCTACTTCTTCGGCGTATATCGCTGCGTCTGGCCACATGCCAGCGCGGTGGAGCTCGAGCGCCTGTTCGCTGCCGCCATCACGTCTGCATTCTCAAGCATCATCATCGGCATTGTCGCGCTGCCGGCGCTCGGCTTGTTGCCCCAGCGCGTGCCGCTTTCGGTGCTTGCCATGACTATCTTCTTCACGGCGTTCGGGGCGGCTTTCCCGCGACTCGTGATCAGGATCAGCGTGGCCAAGCTCTACCGCCTGCATCGCGGGCACGGTCGCCGCGTGATCATTGCCGGCGCGGGAACGGCGGGAAAGCTGATCATGCGCGAACTCGTGGCCAACCCGCGCCTGTCGCTGGAGCCCATCGGATTCCTCGACGACGACACGCGCCTCCATGGCCAGCTGCTGGCCGGCCTGCCAGTGCTCGGTCCCATTTCCCGTGCGGGGGAACTCGCGATCAAGCACGATGCGGGAGAGATCATCATCGCCATGCCCAGCGCGTCCGGGAGCGTGGTGCGGCGGCTGGTCGAGGTGGCGCAGCAGGTGAACATCGAGACGCGCATCATGTCGGAGCTGTCCGAGCTGCTCTCGCATCCCTCGGGCCGCGTACGCCTGCGGCATGTCGAGATTCAGGACCTGCTGCGCCGCGAGCCCGTGAGCATCAACGTCTCCCAGGTGCATCTCCTCGTCACGGGGACCACGGTCCTTATCACGGGCGCAGGGGGGTCGATTGGCGGAGAGCTCTGCAGGCAGGTAGCTGCGCTCGATGCCAAGCGCATCGTCCTGCTCGGGCACGGGGAGAATTCGATCTTCGAGATCTTCCACGAATTGCGCCTGTCGTATCCAGGCCTCGACGTCGTTCCCGTCATCGCGGATGTCCGCGACGAAGCGCGGATGAATGACATCTTCCGGCAGTACCGGCCCACGGTCGTGTTCCATGCTGCGGCGCACAAGCACGTGCCACTCATGGAGGAAAATCCCGTGGAAGCCGTGACCAACAACGTCATCGGTACCCGAAATGTCGTGAATGCCGCGCTCCTGGCGGGTGTGGAGCGATTCGTCCTCATCTCGACGGACAAGGCGGTGCGACCCACGAGCGTGATGGGTGCATCCAAGCGCGTGGCGGAGCAGATCGTGCAGCGGGCGGCAATCGATCACCAATGCAATTTCGTGTCGGTGCGGTTTGGAAATGTGCTCGGGAGCCGAGGCAGCGTCGTGCCGACCTTCATGCGGCAGATTCGCGCGGGCGGTCCGGTGACCATCACGCATCCGGAAATGCGCCGGTTCTTCATGACCATTCCCGAGGCTGTGCAGCTGGTGATGCAGTCGGGTGCGCTGGGCCGGGGCGGCGAAGTGTTCGTGCTGGACATGGGCGAGCCAGTGAAGATCGCCGACCTGGCCAAGGACCTGATCCGCCTGTGCGGCCTGGAAGTCGATCACGACGTGGCGATCGAGTACACGGGCATCCGCCCCGGCGAGAAGCTCTACGAGGAGACATTCTTCGACGAGGAGAATGCCACGCCTACCACCTCGCCCAAGATCCTGTATTCGCGGCATGCCGCGCCCTCGCCCCGCTTCGCCGAGGGACTCGTGGCGCTCCTCGACGGTGCGAGCCATGGGGCAGACGCTGCCGCCCTTCGTGAGCTCTTCAGGGGGCTCGTGCCGGATTTCTGCCACGAGTCCTTTGGTGGATCGGGCGGAGCGCTCAGTGCGCGCGATGCGGACGACACCACCATGGCCGAGGTCGGCACGCACTCCGGCCGGCGCGACCGAGAGCGTCGTCCCCTTCCCTTGCTCGCGATTCAGCAGTAGGCGCCGGGAAAACGTCGGCTGGCGTTCCGCCAACGCACGGTGGTCGCTAGTAGGCGCCCGTCCTGCGGCACACGGCCGGAACGGTCATGAGCAGGATCTTCAAGTCGAGCCACAGCGACCACCGGTCGATGTACTCTCGATCCATCCGGATC